>DASWYT010000169.1:0-10072 GCA_036404835.1 Alphaproteobacteria bacterium
GCTCTTCTCCGGCGGCATGCTGGTGATCAGCTTTCTCTACGGCGCTATCCAGCGCCAGCGTGCTTAAAATTTAAACCAGCTCTGCAATGATCTGACACCGGCCTTGATGCCTTCATTATCGATGGAATGCATCAAGGTCGGACGGAATAATGTTTCCACCGTACCGCCATTCTGGCGGATGATATCGGAGGCCATCTGGGTGGCCCCCCATGGCACGACATTATCCATCAAACCATGCACTAATAAAGTCGGCGGCAGTGGCGTTTTCTTTTCAGACATGAATGTTTCTGGTGACACCATCGCCCCGGCATAACCGATCACACCGGCCAGACCCGGCAAATGACGCAAACCAATATGCAGCGACAGCATCGTGCCCTGCGAGAAACCGATCAGCGCGACATCGGCCATGGTGATTTTGAAACGTTTGACCTGCGCCGTGATATAGTCGATTACACTTGGTGTCACGCCGCGTAATCCCTGATCGATCTGCCAGGGCGTGACATCCCAGATGCCGAACCATTGATAGCCATTATAAGTATTGGGCACTTGGGTCGGGGCATTGGGCGAGACAAACGCCGTACCCGGCAGATGCGGCATCAATTGCGGCGCCAGGCCGATCAGATCATCCCCATTGGACCCGTAACCATGTAAAAACACGACCAGTTTCTTGACTGCACTCTCACCGCCCGCAGGCAGCAATTCCGGACCCGATAACATCTTTGACTTAACCTTTCACTGGCGATGGCAATTGGCTGCGCATCGCAAAACACAACGCATCATAATCCGGTTCATTATCCGGCGTGATCACACCGTGACGCATAAAGAAATCGATCAGGGTCGCAAGGGCAATCGGCGCGAAATCGTCGGTGTTCTTCATCACATCAAGAACTTTTTCGAATGACCACAATTCGATCGACTCAACTTCCCAGTCACGGATAATCTGTGGCGTGATGGTGCCTTTTGTATCGAGATCGTGAATATAATGCACTTCATCGAACAGGAATCCCTGTCCGGTTGGACGCATCGTGTGCAACATGCTGACACTGCGCATGTCGCGGCAATCTTCCGGTGATAAACCAGCTTCTTCATGTGCTTCGATAATCAGATAATCTCTGATCGTATGTCCCGCAATGTGCGCTGCCCCCACCAGATTATCCAGTTTGCCCGGATGAATATGCACGGCAGGACCGCGTTTCACGATCCACATCTGATCGCCATGATAGGCATTCAAACGAGAACAGTGACGACGTATACCTAAATGAGGCGCATAAAAACGGCGATATTCGAATAATGGTGCCAGACGATCGGGACCCGCGGTCATCCAATCGTCACCGCCCATGCCCAACGCTTCATAATCCGGTTTTTCCGGCAGGAAGCCTTTGGCGGACCCTTCTAATAAAGTCGCATCAACGGCCTGGGTCCGTTTTTCGTATGTATCGTAGATCGGGTTCAGGACCAGCCCATGCGCATCGTCATAGTGCCATATATCACCCAAACCCGCAAAAGCCTGTGCCGTCGTGTCTTTCGTCCAGCCGATCAGCGCATGCCCCGTCTCCACAGGCACACGCACCGGCGTAAAACCAGTGAAATCAAAATCTTTGCTGCGCTGAATACGGGACAGGAAACTCATGCCCCTGTTTTGCCTTATCAGGACCGGGTTGGCAACCTTTGGGGCGCAAAACCCGCCCGGACCCTGCCTTTCAGCGCCTTAACTTTGGGTTTATAGTGTCCCCATACAATGGACTTTAGAAAAGGATAAAACCGATGAATACGAACTATGTGATTATCGCGATGGTTGTGGCCATGGTCGCTGTGGTCGGCGTACTGGCGATGGGCCTGTTCACCATGGTGAGCGGCAAGGATGTCAGCGGCCGCACGTCCAACAAATTAATGTGGTGGCGTATCTATTTGCAGGCCGGTGCTTTGGGCCTGTTCGCCCTCGTGATGTATCTCGTGAAAGGCTAAAACTGCATGAAAATTCTGGTGCCCGTCAAACGCGTGGTCGATTTCAACGTCAAGGTCCGGGTCAAATCCGACCAGACCGGCGTCGAGCTGGATAACGTCAAAATGTCGATGAACCCGTTCGACGAGATCGCCGTCGAGGAAGCCCTCCGCCTCAAAGAGGCCGGCAAGGCCACTGAAGTGATTGCCGTGACCATCGGCCCCGCCGGTGCCCTCGATACGTTACGCACCGCCATGGCGATGGGGGCGGACCGGGCCATCCATGTCACCCATGACGGGGTGACCGAACCTCTTTCCGTGGCCAAGGCCCTGGCCGCTGTTGCCAAACAGGAAGGCCCGTCCCTGATCATTATGGGCAAGCAGGCCATCGATGACGATTTCAACCAGACCGGCCAAATCCTGGCCGCGCTGCTGGAATGGCCCCAGGCCACCTTTGCCTCGAAGCTGGTGCTTGAAGGCGAGACCGCAAATGTGACCCGCGAGATCGATGGCGGTCTGGAGACCATCGCTGTCTCCCTGCCGGCGATCGTGACCACCGACCTCCGTTTGAACCAACCGCGCTATGCCTCGCTGCCGAACATCATGAAGGCCAAAACCAAGCCGGTCGCCTCCCTGACCCCGACCGATCTGGGTGTTGATTTCGCCCCGCGCCTGACGTCGGTCAGTGTCAGTGAACCCGCAAAACGCTCCGCCGGTATCAAAGTCAAAGATGTCGCCGAACTGGTCGAAAAACTGCGTAATGATGCCAAAGTTATTTAAAGTTTCACTTTAGATACAGATAACAAAGGATTGATCCCATGAGTATTTTCATCTTAGGCGAACATGAAGATGGCCAGCTGAAAAGCGGCACTCTGTCATGCGTCACTGCTGCTCAACAATTAGGTGAAGATATTCATCTGGTGCTGATCGGTAGCGGAGTTTCTGCTTTAAGTGAGCAATCCAAGTCCTTGCCACATGTGAAAAAGATTCATGTGCTGGATCACGCCGATTACGCCCAGCCGATTGCCGAGCTTGTGGCCCCGGCTTTGGCAGCGATTGCCGCCGATGCGCAATTTATCCTGGCCCCGGCCTCCACATTCGGCAAAAATATCCTGCCGCGCCTGGCTGCCACCTTTGACATCCAGCCCTTGAGCGATGTCATCGCCATCCATGGCCCGACCGAATTCACCCGCCCGATCTATGCCGGGAACGCGCTGCAACGGGTCAAGTCCGAGCAGAAGCGCCAGCTCATGACCATCCGTCCGACGGCCTTTGCCCCGGTCGCCACCAGCGGCGGCAGTGCCGAGATCGTGGCCGTGACCCCGCCTGCGGCACCTGCCCGCCCGGCCAAATTCGTCAATATCGAACAGGTCAAAAGCGCCCGCCCGGAACTGACTTCCGCCCGGATCGTTGTCTCCGGTGGCCGTGCCCTGGGTTCCGCCGAAAACTTCAAGATCATCGAGGCTCTGGCTGATAAATTGGGTGCCGCCGTTGGTGCGTCCCGCGCCGCCGTTGATGCGGGCTATGTCCCGAATGATTACCAGGTCGGCCAGACCGGTAAGATCGTCGCCCCGGACCTCTATATGGCCATCGGCATGTCCGGCGCCATCCAGCATCTGGCCGGGATGAGCGGCTCGCAAGTCATCGTCGCCATCAACAAAGACCCGGACGCCCCGATCTTCCAGGTCGCCGACTATGGTTTAGTCGCCGACCTGTTCGAAGCCGTGCCGGAATTGATGAAGACGCTGTAAGCTTTGGATGAAGCCGCTGCCCTCGCCGCTTATCAGGAT
This sequence comes from Alphaproteobacteria bacterium, assembly GCA_036404835.1. Taxonomy (GTDB): domain Bacteria; phylum Pseudomonadota; class Alphaproteobacteria; order Micavibrionales; family SZUA-601; genus DASWYT01. Next base: position 3,732 of record DASWYT010000169.1, read on the forward strand.
TACATCCAGGACCTGAGCCGGACCCTGAAAGCGCAGTTTACAGTTTCAACAAAACCAATCCGTATTATCGGCATTGAAGGACCCAGCGCATCCGGCAAAAGTACCGCCGCCGCAATCATGGCTGAAGAACTGAATGCATTGCATGTAAAGCTGGATTCATTTTTCCAGCAACAAAAAGACTGGCCGCAATTCAATCCTGATCGGGATACAGGTTATTCATCCATTCGCTATGACGATGCCGCACAATGTATTGCTGCGTTTAACAACAACCAGCCCGTTACCTTCCCTAAATATAGCTGGCAGAATGATCTGTTTTACGACCATACGCTCAGCGAAGATCCTTCATCCTATGACTTTATGGTGATTGAAGGCACACGCCTGTTGCACCCCCAGATGCAGGACAAGCTGGATTACCGCATCTTGATCCTGAGCGACCTGTCCAGCCAGATAGAAACTGTCCGCAATCGCGAAGGCTCAGTCTATAATCCGCAAAAATGGGAAAACGACAAAGGTTGGTTCGCACAACAGGAACATTTCTACCGCGAGCAGTTCGATATCACACAAGCGGGTCATATCGATTTAATCATCACCGGCCGCGGCATTGCCCATGTGGGGCAGATGAAACGGCAGGGGTTGTATATTTAAATCTAAATAACCGGAATAGAATGTTTCTTGAAGACGCTCTTCATTTCGACCGGGAAGTCGGTAATGACAGCATGTATTTTTCCAGTTGGATATAATTCTTGCACTTTATTGGTTACAGAATTATTAGTGAGTGGGTTTTCTTCACCTACGGCTCCTAAAGCCCACATGATAATCTTGGCGGCCGGAAATTTTGCGGCAATCAAATCCAGGTTTTCCATGCGTGCGACGGAATTTTCAATATTGAAATAATCAGGTTGAATAGCTTTTAAGACATCATTTTCTAAAGCTTCTTTGCTGAAAGGTATATAATGCCCAGCTTTGTCCGCATCAGATAAATCCGGCCAGTTTGAAAAGGTTGGTGTCAAAGTCTGCGTTTCCTTGGCGAATAAACAGCCGATCTTATAAAGTGTTCCAACTTTCTGGCGTAATTCCATCAAAGGAGGATGGGCGAAAGACGAGAAAACAATTTGATCACGTGTAATCATACCATCGGTAACGGCTTTTTCAATTATAGCTAAAGCAGGCTGCCATACACTTGGTCCTTTGAGCTCAAGGTTAAGCGTATGATGCGGATATTTTGACAGGAGTTGCAACATTTCTGTCAGACGCGGAATGAGCGTGCCATCTTTTAAATGTAATTGACTGGCAACGTTATCGGTCAATTTATAAAGATAAGGTGGTTGCTGTTGTTGTTCAGCCAAAAGCTTTTGGCTTTTTTCATCCATATGCCTAGCAAGTTCATAATCAACTTGTTCAATAAATATAGTATCGTGGATTAAAAATATATCCGACCCGGCTCGTACTGCATCAGTTTCCAACCCTTCCCCATGCTCGAAAGCATATTGGAATGAACTAAGGGAATTCTCGTAATGGTATGAGTTCTGACGACAACCACGATGACCCCAAATAAGAACAGGCTGATTCATAAGACAACTCATTTTGAAGATGCGAATCTATTATCTTATAAATATATTAAAAAATATTAGAGGTTTGATTAATTCACCGACGCCAGGTTGAACCCGGACTGCATAGTCGGGTGCAGCGTACATTCGCCTTCGGTCAGGGTCTTCAGGGACGGTGAGCCAGCCTTCATTATTGATTACCTATGGAATCTGATCCATATACTTGCTCAATTGCTAAAAGGATGTCTTTTCCACTATCCGTTTTAGAGGGAATAATCTTAACTCGCGTGCCAGGCAAAAACTCCCAGATTTCATCCATAGGATCATAGTCCGGTGTAGGTAAAAGTTTACAAACACCGTTTCCATTTTCTATTGCCTGTGTCGGACGTATAGTCGGCGTTCCTTCTTCCAGAAGCTGAACATATACAGTTATTGTCTTGTCCATATTCTTACCTCTCTAAAATTATTGGCCGCTCAAAATTTGGCTTGGCTAGTTGTAGAACTTCTTTTGTAACTTCATCCCTTACTAAGTAACGTCCCTTATACTCATAGCGTATTGCCTTATTTGCCGGGTTCACTTTATTTGGTGCCGGGAATTTTTGGCCATGCTTTATTGTCTGGGTGATTTGTTCCGGTGTCCAGTCACGATTTCTCAGTTGATTACGCCAACGTTCCGGTGATTTGAATTGTCCCAAACTCCATTCCGTATTCTTCTGGTTTACCCATATCGTCCATATATTATACAATCTTCCAACGCGTGAAAGCGGCAAAAGCAGTAACTCCGGGTAAACAGGTTCCAACGGTGGATCGTCAATAATATATTTTTTAGATTCCACCTTCTCCGCCCAGCATCGGCAATTAAAATCCTCACCGGGGTCAGGACTATCGGCCCAATTGCGGACTGTGTTGGCATGTTGCGCATGAGTTTTGCGGGCACGACCATCATTGACTATCCGCCAGACATACGATCCGAACGGTGTTTTTTCCGATTTAGCCGACAATGTCATCACAGTGGCATCACCCGGCCTCGCCTCGCCCGTCGCGAGCAATCCGTGATCGATCTGGAATTTCTTTAAAGCAACAAAGACGGCCTGGTCGGGAATCGATGTAATGCCCGTCGTTTCGAACGGCGTGTAATAGCCCAGACGGTTCAGGATTTTCTTGATCTGGCGCACGTCCGATGCGTGGGAGGTACTTGATGTGAAGGGTTGCGAGAGTATCAGGTTCATAGCACATAAAACCGGTAGCTAGCGGTTGAACATCATATAGCCCCTCTATATATGAATATATTCCTATATTTTGCCCGTTTTGTCAAGAGCCAAAATCAGTGTTTGCGCTTTAAAAAAACCAACATGAAAGAATTAATTCACCGACGCCAGATTAAATCCGGACTGCATAGTCGGGTGCAGCGGCCATTCGCCTTCGGTCAGGGTCTTCAGGGACGGTGCGTCCTGGCCCAGACGGATACGATAGATCCAGTAATTCGTCATCACACGTTCCACAAACGCACGCGTCTGGGAGAATGGAATGGATTCAATGAACAATAACGGATCATCATTCTGATCGCTCAGTTTGCGCTGCCAGTTCATCAGATTGCCCGGACCGGCATTATAAGCCACGGCCAGATAGAATAAATTATTGTCGATATGCGGCTGGCGCAGCAGGTAACCGACATAGCGCTGGCCCAGTTGCAGATTGACGGCCGGGTTCATCAAGGCATTCGCATCAATCTTTTTCTTCGCGCCCATAAAGCTTGCTGTCTTTGGCATCAACTGCATCAGGCCTGCGGCACCGGTGGTGCGGTTACGCGCTTTCGGATTGAAACGTGATTCCTGGCGGATCAGCGCGTGGATCAAAGCCGGATCGACCTGTTTGCTGGACGCAACGGCTTCCTGCATCACCGGGAATAAAGTGTCATCGGCACAGGCCGCCTGCAGCGCCGGGCTGATCCCGCGCTTGACTGCCAAGGCCTGCTCGACATCTTTCAGATCGTATTGCGTAGCGACCCAGCGCACGGCGCGCTCGACATTTTTCTGTACGGTCACACTGTTTTGATTTTGTGCGACAAGTTGCGCCAGTTCGGATGATGCCAGTAATTTCTGATCGAGATCCAGCAACGCCAACGCACGTTCACCCGCCGGATAAGATGCCAGGACGCGGATCGCATTTTGCGGGCTGGCCATGACATTGTTATTCTCGTCATCATTGCCTGGCTGTAACTGGTAACCCAACGCGCTGTGCGCCAACAGGCCATAGAACGTCGTCGGATAAAGAGCGGCTTCCTGCAGATACGTCTGGCGTGCGCCATGATTGCCTTGTTTGGCTGCGGCACGGGCGGCCCAGAAGGCACCGGCAGCAGAGAACCATGGATCGATTGCTTCGCTCTGGTTGGCTTTTACGATCCGCGCAAAATATTGTTCAGCAGAGCTGTATTCTTCCAACTGCCAGGTGGCCAGACCGGATACCCAGTCGGCAATCAACTGATGCTGGCCTTTCATACGCCAGGCGCGTTGTGCGATCAGACGCGCTTTCGGATATTTGCCGTTATAATAGTAACCGAATGCGATTTGCGTCAGCAGCACACCTTGTTGCGGGCCTGTCAGTTTCGGCGTGATCGGATTGGTGTTGAAATGTTCCAGCGCCTGCGAAATATGATCGTGCGACAAATCGCTGCGGATCTGACGCGCCAGCTTATCGGCGGCGGCAACCTGTTCTTTTGTTTGTTTCGTTTTTGTCAAACCCGGCAGGCGGCGTTGCACGTAATCTTCCAGACCCATCCAGGTGACATTGCTGTTACGCACTTTAGTCTGCAACGGCATCGCTGTGCTAACGAGGATTGGTTTGATCACATCTTCATCAGTATCGCTGTGACGACGTTGCGCCAGTTGATAAACGCGCTCTGCATTCGGATGATCGCCGAAATCTTTCAGCCAGGAATTCAATTCCGAAAATTCGGAATGATAAGACGGATTAATCAGATAACGTTGATATAAAATATGGCCAACTAATAAAGGATCATTCAGATTGGCGATCAGCTCATCGGCTTTTTTCCATTCACCCTTATTTTGCAGGGTGAAGATTCGATAATAAAGGGCGCGGTCTTCCATGCGCAACAACATGGCCGGCCTCTGGAAGTCGGCCTCGCGGCTCCAATTGGCCAGTTCCTTGCGGTACCGGACGGAATCGGCCACGACGGACTGATCCGGCTGACTGGCGACAACTGTGACGCAAAGCGCCAGAAGGGCCAACAGCCGAACTGTGCGTCCACCACCAAGGCGGGCTATGAGTCCGGAATAATTTTTCATGGGGGATAAGGGCTAGTCGTGTGCTAAGCGACAAATTGAACGATGAACGTTCTCCACAGTTGTTGACTGGTACACTGTCTTTCAGACAGCGAGTGTTCGACAAAATAACAATAGGCTCTGCCAAACGCGTTTCTTTATAGAGACATCTCTTAACATCATTTCCGGTTTTTGTAAAGCCAACGCCCGGTTTTTTACCAGATCTTTAGAATTTTTATATTTAAAATCAATATTATAAATATTGTAAAAAATGTCTTTACCGGTCACGCCAAAAGTTAATTTTTCGGCCTCGTCCAGCTTTTCGAGCGAATCTACCCCCGGTCCCACGCCCCGCAAGACAGATTCACTGAGGATGATCAGATGCGTCGGTTGTACCAGAGCGATCTCGCGCGCCAGAATGGTTTGCGCCAATTCCTGTTCGGCCGGCAATAAGCTGCGCTGTCCTGGCGGACGCCATTTGGACAGGTAGGTGAAATAAACATCATCCAGCGTGCCATGCGCGTGGAACATGGCTTTTTCGATCATTTGGTGCGCCTGGCCGCTGAAAGCCTGGCCATTCTGGTCTTCCTGGGCATCCGGCGCTTCGGCAATGACCATATAATGCGGCTGGTGCGCCTGTCCTTTGCCGATGACGGCCTGGGTGGCGGTCAGGCTCAGGCTTAAGCCTTTATAAGAGATTAAGAATTCCTGGAGAGCGGCCAGATCGGCACATTGGGCCAAAGCGGCGCTGGTTGCCTGGTTTTCAGCCGTCTGGAGGCCTGCCGGACGCAAAGGCTTCACGGTCCCTTTTGCCTCTGCCGGGGTCCCTGTGGCCGCGATCGGGGCCACAGCCAGCGGATTATCCCCGAAACGGTCCGTGGCCAGGGCGGTAATGCCCGCTTCACGCAGCCATTGCAAAATAGCGAACGAATCCCCGTTTAAAGGGCTGAAAGACGAGAAACCAGGGGGTGGTAACGGATTTTGCAAAGATATTTTAACTGTTTGATTGTTAGCTTGTAAGGGAACATCAATTTGTCTCCGATACATTATAGTAAACAACCCTCTGCAGGATCAAGCCACTGTGTTACCGCCGAATTCGCCACCTCAGATGACACGTGCGGTGCCTTTGGAAACTGTGCAGACATCTGCGTCGCAAAGACCAAAGAGCACGGCCAAACCAAAGGTTGATTTTCTCTTCAGCAAAATTTCCTGGAAAGTGATTACAGCGGTATTCGCCACCATCATTATCCTGGAGGCCGGCGTTCTCTATATCACTGTTCAGAATTACGAGAAACAGCAACTGGCCCAACTGGCCGAGGCCAGCAAGAACACAGTGACCCCTGTCTTCACCAAGAATGACAAAGGCACCATCACTATCAATACCGAAACGATCAAACGTCTGATCGAAACCACCCCGATCAAAGGCCTGTCCATCTATAATCCGCAAGGCGGCCTGTTCGCACAGGATGTATTTGGCGAGCCGCCGCTGACGACACCCGATGCCAACCGCATC
>DASWYT010000170.1:0-3047 GCA_036404835.1 Alphaproteobacteria bacterium
GCGGATATCATCAATTTCAGCTGCTCGGGCTGTGCCACTCTGGCAGACCTGCAATATATTGCCGGTGCCGGTGTTCTCATGACATCCGCTGCGGGAAATACTGATTTCGCGCCGGAACCGGATGCAGGTTCGCCTGCGGCCTATGCCAACCAACTGGATTTCAGCCTGATCGCCGTTACGGGCGTGCATGATTTGCTCGGCTACATATCGAATTACGGTTATAATTCCTGTGGCGCGCAAAAAGAATATTGCATGGCGGCGTATTCGACTGAAGGAACCTCTTTTGCTGCGCCACAGATTGCCGGTGCGGCCGCCCTGGTCAAAGAAGGCTGGGGTTATTTGACCACACGTCAGGTTAGCCAGATCCTGTTGAATTCAGCGGATGATATCGGTGCTCCCGGCGTCGATGCCGTGTATGGTCATGGTATTCTGGATATGAAAGCGGCGATGGAGCCGATTGGTGCCGTGACTGTGCTGAACAACCATGGTTTCCAGTCCAGCTTTGCACCCTCCTTTATCAGTCAGAACCAGGGAACCGCATTCGGTAACGCCTTCTCTGCATCCGGGAATGCCAAAGGCAATATCGTCGCCATCGATTCCTATGGCCGTGATTTCAACGTGAAGACGGAAAATAATCTGCGTGTGGCGTATGAGGATAAATTTTCCGCCGATAAATTATTCGCGCTGGGCCGTCAAAAAGGCCAGATGAAGACGATTAATCTGAATGATGGTTTGTCCCTGAAAGTCAGCCGTCAGCAAAAAGAGCTGAACACGGCCGATATGGTGGGGTATGCCGAATATGATGTGGCCCCGGCGGCCAAGCTGAAACTGGGCTTTGCCACGGATATGGCCGATGTCGCTACGAATGAAATGCAAAAATTCAACAAGAATAATTTCATTTCACAGCGCAGCTTTGAAAATGGTTACCTGAATTTCTCTGATAATGACCAGGTCTTCAATCAGGCCATCGAACTGATTCCAGCCAAGAATACCAAGATCAAGGTCAGCAGCTATTATTCCAAGAACAGCAATGCGGATTATTTCAAGCCGGTGGATAACCAGGTCACCAGCGACTTCGCCTCGTCCGTGGTGGATACCAGCTTTGCCGCCAGCGACAAGCTGAATGTCAATCTGCGCAACGGTGTGACCCATGAATTCGATTCCGTACTGGGTACGCAATTTACCGGCAGCTATGAGATGCAGGGCGGTGCCGATACGTATTTCAGTGGTGTCGATGTGTCTTATGATGTCGCGCCGAACTGGAATGTTTTCGGTTCTTACACCATCGGTACGACCAAGGCGACGCCGTCTTCCCGTTCCGCCTTTAGCTCCATCTCTGACCTGACATCCGACAGTTTCTCAGTTGCTGCCACGCGCAGCGAGATATTGGGCAAGGATAGTCTCAGCTTTGCCGTCGGTCAGCCGACCCGCGTGCGCTCCGGTGTGGCCAAAGGCCTGACCCAGACGGTCGATCGCACCACCGGCGCCGTCAGCGCGACGGAGTTCGAGCAAAGCCTGACCCCGACCGGTCGTAACATGCAGTTCCAGGCCGCTTACCAGAAAGAACTGAGCGACAATGTCGAGATGAATTTCGCACTGGAATATGAGACAAACCCGTATCAACAGGCCGAAGCCGATGCGGAAACATCAGGCTTTATGAAGCTGATCTATCAACTGAACTAAGCGGCTAGGCTTTATCGGTCAGCTTATAGGCGATCATGCCGATATATTCCTGGACGGCGCGGTCCAGGCGATCCAGATTATAACGGATATTACCGCCGCTCAGGCCGATCCAGCCGCCGGACTGGTAATCGACCGGGTATGGGATCATTTCCCAGTTCAGATGCTGGGCAATCGCCATGGCGCGCGGCATATGGGCCGCCGATGTCATCAGCAACCAGTTCTGATCTCCGTTCGGTTTCACCGCTTTTTTCACATTGACGATATTCTCGTACGTATTGCGTGAGTCACGTTCAAAGACGAACTTGCTGGTGTTGATCCCCCACATCTGGAAGACGATCTTGGCCAGGTCGGCCTCGCGTTGCAGATTGCCTTGTGGTGATCCGCCAGCATAAACGATTTTGGCCTGCGGATAATGTTTGATCAGCGGCACGGCAAAGATCAGGCGCTCGGCCTGGCCATTGATGGCGACGACGCCGTGATATTCGGTGATATTCTCATCCAGCGCCGCACCCAGTATGACAATACCGTCAATCCGGGCCGGGATCTTCATGGCCGGTGGCGCTTTGGCTTCCAGCGGGAAGATCGCCCAGTCCCCGACCGGCAAGGTAAACAGCATGGCATAGGCAATAATCAGCGCGATACCCATGCCATGGGCGCATTTGCGGATACGGGCGGAGGTTTTCTTGCGGCACAACAAGGCCAGCGTCAGCATGGTCAGCATAACCAGCAACTGGCTTGGGGCGGCAAAGAACCAGAAGAGTTTTGAGAAGGTAAAGAACATAATCGGAGTTTATCGGCCTGACGTCTTTTTGTCTATCAGGTGCTTACAGCTTTAAATAGTCTTTCAGCGGACAGCCATCCGGAGTGCCCATGATGATACGGGCCGCCGGTTTGCCATCTTTGTTATTGTAAGGCACTTCTTTGGACCCGGCTTTGAAGAACGCGACTTGTTCCATGCCCAGACGTTCGGAAATAGCGATACTGGCCGGGCGGTCCGTTCCCATGGAGGCACACAGACCTGTAATGCCCCAGTTATTGATCGCAAATCCGATAGCCTGGTGCAGGCCTTGGGTGGCGATGCCTTTTTCCTGGTGATCCGGATGCGTAAAGGCGCCGATTTCTGCCTTGTTGCGTGGTTTGGCCGCTTTGAACAACGGATCATTCTCATCCGTGGCAATCACGATGGTTGCGCCGTAAAAGACAGAGTGATCCGGGGACCATATGGAATTGAGCAGAAATCTTCCATAGGTCCCTTCACTTGCCTGATCAGCGAGTTTTGTATATTCGCGGACACGCTGTTCAAGAGGAAGATGCATCGTTCTCTTGTTGAAATGAATATAAGGATAGGTAAAACGCTCATCCTG
>DASWYT010000171.1:0-5954 GCA_036404835.1 Alphaproteobacteria bacterium
CCAGACCGGCTATAGCGGCCGTAGCGTGGTGGCTGAGATCATCATGCCCGATGAGAATTTCATGCAATTCGTCAAGGTCAATGACAAGGTCGGTGCCGAACATTACTGGCTCAATCAGATGGGCGGCAAGAATATGATGGAACATATGCTTGATCGTCTGGCCCTGGGCGAGGTATCGCCGTTTGATGCGGAACGTGTGGTCGGTCCGTTGGCGCGTCCAAAACGCCATCCGCAAGGCAGCTAAGCGATGATGTGGCTTGACCATTTATCTATTTCCATGCAATTCGATGCGCGTGTGCGCGAGCGTTTTTACCGCAAGCTGGCGCAATTGTTGCGCAATGGTATTCCCATCGACCGGTCGCTCGAACAGATGGCTATGACGGAAGGCAAGCAGAAACGCAAGGGCCTGGCCAAGCTGATCAAACGCTGGCGTCATTCCATCGAGAATGGTGTCAATTTCGGTACCTGTATCGCGCCCTATGTGCCGAGTAATGAATCCCTGCTGCTCGAATCCGGTGGTAATTACGGTAAGATGCAACGCGCCCTGACCGAAGCCGCCGATGCCGTGGCCCAGCAGCGCCGCGTGAAAAAAATGGTTATCCGCTCCAGTTCCTATCCGGCCTTGCTGTTGACGATCCTGGGCCTGGCGCTGTTCCTGGCCTCGCACCAGGTGATTCCGGCCTTTGCCGAGGTCCTGCCTGTGGAAAAATGGACGGGTGCACCTTTGCTGGTCGCGAAAGTCTCTAATTTTATCCGTCATTATGGCGGCTGGTTGCTGTTGACCATTTTTGCATTGGGGGTCCTGGTGGCCTTTTCCATGCCTTATTGGCGCGGTCCGAGCCGTATGATCGTGGAACGTATGGTGCCGTGGAGCGTTTACCGCATGTGGCAGGGCTCGTCTTTCCTCTTGTCGATAGCGTCCCTGATGAGTTCAGGCGTCAAGATTGACGAGGTCGCCCTGAAACGTGTGGCTTCGCGCGTATCGCCTTATATGCAGGAACGGATCGAGGCGATCAGCCGCCAGACTATTTCTGGACATAATCTTGGTGAGGCCATGTACCGGGCGGGCTATGGCTTCCCGGATGTCGAATTGATCGACGATATGCGTATTTACGCCGCCTTAAGGAATTTTGAGGACAATATAACAACAATTGCTCGTGAATGGGTTGACGATGTTTTAGATCGTATCGACGTGGCAATGAAGATAGCGAATACAGTGGTTTTGGTTTTGATCGCAGTAACAATGGGAATGTTGATCGTATCGATTTTCAGCGTTGTGCAGCAAATCCAAGAATCAGCCAATCAGGTGTAATGAATACTCAACAGGAGAAGAGAACAATGAAACAAATGAACACACGTAAATCAGAGGCGGGCTTTACCCTTCTCGAATTGCTCTTGGTTGTGGGCGTGGGTGCCTTGCTGCTGATCGGCGGTATTGCGACTTATCGTCTGGTATCCGAAGGCAATAAAGTAACCGATACAGCGCGTATGATCATGACCATCCGCAACGAAGCCCAGAACCTGTCCCAGGGCCAGGGTTATGATGGCGTCCAGCAGGCTTTGGTTGATGCCAAAGTGATCAACGATCCACAGAAAAACGCTTTCGGCGGTACGATTGTCGTCAGTGCAAACGATACGCTGACCATTACCATCGATGAAATCCCAACCAACGCCTGCCGCAAACTGGCCATGACAGTCAAAGACCAGGGCGTGACGGTAAACGGTAACGAACCACCACAGACATTGAGCGACGTCACTTATTGCGGCGGCGATACCAATCAGCTGGCGTGGGAATTCCCGTAAGCCCTACGGTTTCAAGGACTATTTAACATGCTTATCAAACAACGCACCCTGATTGTATTCTGTGGTGCGTTGTTTTTTTTGTGCGCCTCTTTTGCACAGGCCCAGGCGCCGGCTCCTTTTGAAACGACAGGCGGTGATCCGAAGACGATCCAGCCGGTGAGTGGGACAGAAGCCGAGCAGCCAGCGGGATCTGATTCCAAAAATGCCTATCTGGATACGTATCTGGCCCTGCAACAACAGATTTCCATCCTGAACAAGCTGCTGGAACGCGAAGTATCGGTTAGTGATATGGTGCGTAACTATAAGCAGATGGGTGTGGTGTACGATCCGCCAAAACCGGGACTGTCCATGTGCCGCAGCGTTCCGCAAAACCTGTCCTGTGCACTGGCTTACCCAAAAATATATGCGAGTTTCCTGCCGCCGGCCCCTGTGCCATCGGCACCGATCATCCCGGCTGTGGTTCTCAGCGATCTGCCGCAACCTGTGACCGAATTATCCCCGGAAACGGCACTCAAGCAATTATTGTGGACCGATATTACCTGTATGGGTGATATTTGCCGCGCGGTCATCACACCGGATGCCGAAAATAGTGGTGCCCGCTATGCGATCAAAGTGGGTGATATCCTGCCACGGGGCGGAGTCGTTGAAAGCATTTCAGCGGCGGGCGTCTTTGTTTCCAGCGGCAACAAGATCATTTCGCTGGATCCGGCACCATTATCGCCTTTTGCCCTGACGGCCCGCGCCAATTCGCCGTCCTGATTTTTTCCAGCTGAATGTTACCACAAAATCGGCGATAATTTATCGCCTTCTTTCAGGCCCAGTTGTTTGGCCATGCCGCCATTGATTTCCAGAACGGCACGGACCGGCACACCGGAGCTGATCAGGCTTTCATCATAAGGCCGGGCTTTGTGGTGAATCTTCGCGATATGGCCGTCTTCCGCGATAAAGAGCATATCCAGGAAAAGCGGCGTGTTCTTCATCCAGAAACGCACGATATCATTCTTTGGGAATAAAAAGATCATGCCATGGTTCGGCGGCATGCTTTGGCGTTCCATCAAACCATGCTCAAGCTCGCGGAACTCATCGGCAATCTCGACATCGAAATCATACGAGACACCATCGGCCCCGCGGATGGAAATGGCGGTGCTGGACGGTGTCGTCTTGCCACAGCCAGCCAATGGGGTGACGAGCAGGAGCAGGGCTGTTGCGAGAATAAGTTTATGGCGCATGTTTGTGCAGGAACTCCATAATATGAGGGGCCGCCCCTTGTGCGAATAAATCATGGTGCGCGCCATCCTTGATGGTCACGAAAATATTATCCTGTCCCGGAAGGGCGGCGAATAATATCTGGCCGAAACGGTACGGCACGGTGCGGTCCTTGGTACCATGATAAACCAGCACCGGCATATCTAGTTTCGCGGCCTTGCTGAGGGAATCAAAACGGTGTCTGAGCAACAGGCGGACAGGCAGGAACGGATAATAGAAGGACGCAACATCGGTCACCGACGTAAACGGTGCTTCCAGGATCAGGATTTTCGGTTTCTGCTCCGTGGCCATCTGCACGGCGACACCGGTGCCGAGGGACTCGCCGTAATAAATGCGATTTTCGGGTGGAATATTCTGTGATTCCATAAATTCCAGCCAGGCGCGGGCATCGTTATACAAGCCTTCTTCGCCCGGCGTACCGGGATTGCCGCCATAGCCACGATATTCCGTCAGCAAAAAGCCGTAACCGTCATCGACCGGCAATGTGGTTTTATAAATACGATCCACATCCGTCCCGGCATTGCCGTGGAAATAAACGATGGTCGGCTTGCCGGTCTTGGGCGGCACATACAGGCCCTTTAAATTCAGGCCGTCCGTGGTCGTTACCGTCACGACATGGAAGGGTACGTAATTTTTCAGCAACTCATTCGTGAAAACATCAACCATCGTCGGATGGAAAACCATCTTGTGCTGGAACAACGCCATGTAGAAAATCACTGCGGCATAAATAAGAGCAACGAAGATGATAAGAGAGAACACCATGCGCATGCTTAACGTTCGATACCGGCATACAGGGATGGATACAGACCCGGTTGTGATAAGAGCTGGTCATGCGTGCCCTGGGCGATCAGGCGACCATTCTGCAACACCAGAATTTCATCCGCATCCTTGATCGTGGTCAGGCGGTGGGCCACAACCAGGGTCGTACGGCCTGCTTGCAGATGGTTCAAGGCTTCCGTGACCAGTTGTTCCGATTCCGTATCAAGCGCCGAGGTCGCTTCATCGAGCAGCAGGATCGGGGCATTCTTCAGAATGGCGCGGGCAATGGCGATACGCTGTTTTTGGCCGCCCGACAAACGGACACCGAATTCACCCAAACGAGTCTGGTAGCCATTTTCCAGACGCTGGATAAAGCTGTGCGCAGCGGCCTGGGTGGCGGCATTCTGGATTTCTTTTTCCTGTGCATGTTGCACGCCATAGGCAATATTGGCAGACACGCTGTCATCGAAGATAAAGATATCCTGGCTGACAAATCCCAGATGCTGGCGCAATGAACTGATATCAACCTGGCGGATGTCCTGTCCGTCGATCAGGATGCGGCCCTGATTGACGTCATAGAAACGCAACAGCAATTGCAGCAGGGTCGATTTGCCGCTGCCGGACGGGCCGACCAGAGCCGTTTTCTTGCCGGCCTGAATGACGGCAGAGAAATCCTGCAATGCCATTGTGCCATCGGGATAGGTAAAGGATACATTCTCGAAAGTGATATTCGGGTTTTTGATGACCAGGGCAGGCGCATCCGCCGGGGATATAATCTCCGGACGATGGTCAAGGGCTTCGAAAACGCGTTGTGTTGCGGCCAGGCCGACCTGCATGGTGTTGTTTGATTTGGCCAGACGCTTCATTGGTTCATAGGCCATAAAGAAGGCTGCGATAAAGGAAAAGAAATTACCGGTGGTATTCTGGCCGGTGATGACCTGGCTGCCGCCATAGAAAATCACCAGGGCGATCGCGGCACCGGCCAGGCATTCCGACAGCGGAATGGTCAGGGTGCTGGTGCGCACGGATTTCATGCTGAGGCGGTTGATGGAATCGATATAACGACCGATCCGCGTGCGCTCGTGGCCTTCGGCGGTGTAGGATTTGACCTGGCGGATGCCCTGGAAAGACTGGTTCAGCAAGCCGGAGAATTGCGCAATATCATTTTGCGTGCTGCCGGCGATGCGCCGCAGTTTCTTACCGACATGCGCGACGAAATAACCGGTCGGCGGGAAGATTATGAAAGCCAGCAAAGCCAGTTTCGGATTACGCGAGAACATGACGCCGACCAGGAAGACCAGTGTGAAGATGTTCTTGACGATGGCCATAACGCCTTCGATCATCGAACCGCGCAACTGGATAATATCGGAGATCAGGTAAGAGCTGAGCTGGCCGGAGGAGCGTTCATGATAATAACGCAGATCCTGTTGCAGCATATTGTTGAAGAGCTGGTGTTGCAGTTCTGTGACAACGGCAAAACTTGTCTTGGCCAACAGCACGGTATGGCCCCAGTTGGCAAAGCCATTGACAACGAAAATTAAAATGACGCCAAGGCCCAGCGGCAACAGATAGCTGGCCTGTTTGGCAACAAAGATTTTATCGATGACATCCTGCAGGATCCAGACCTGCAATGCGACCATGCCGGCGGACAAGACCATCAGGGACAAGGCAAAGGCGATATTATAACGGTGCGCCCACAGGTAATCGCGGAAAACCCGGCGAAGCAGCGGCATGGAAGCAGTAAAAGGAGCGTGTTTCGACATGGGCATGATCATAGAACAGGTCACTTCCGCCGTCAAAGCCTCTGGATGCCGGAATTGTTGCTTGTTTTCAGTGACTTCTAGGGTGCCGTTGTCAGGTGGTTGCTGGCATCGATGGATGAGCCCGGTGACGCGCCGACATTATCAAAGGTGACACGTGTTCCCTGATTCAGGCCGGTATTGATGCCCCACCAATTGCCCCGTGCGGATATGGTGACGCCCGGTGTTCCACTGGCGGTGCCTGGACGTGAATCGACGAAGACATCGCGATAGACATTGCTGTGAATGGAGTTGCCGCCCGGATTGGCCAATGTGCCGTCACCCAGATTGACATTGAACGTGCCGGTACCGTCATTATCAAGATTG
>DASWYT010000172.1:0-11029 GCA_036404835.1 Alphaproteobacteria bacterium
CCCGTGGCCCGTTATTGCCTAAGCGTTGCGGCCATTCGACCAGGGCGATTCCATCTTCCACGGATTCATCGAAACCGATTTCCATCAAAGCGGTGGCATTGTTTTCATCATCCGGCAGACGGTACAGATCGTAATGATAGAATGTCACGTCCGGGAACGGGTAAATCTGCACCAGTGTAAAGGTCGGGCTGGGAACATCCAGGGCCGATTGGCCATGCTGTGCGGCCGCGCCGCTGAGAATGCCACGGATCATGGTCGTCTTCCCCATGCCCAGATCGCCTTCGAAGAGCAGGCAGTCGCCGCGGGTCAAAAGGCCGCTTAACAGCCGGCCAAATTGCAGTGTCGCGTCCTCGCTCTCCAGCGATTTGGTGACCTTACAAACAGGCGATTTTTTGCTAAGCTGCATGTGATCTGAATCCTGCATTTCATCCTACATTCTTCTTCCTGCAATTCTAAAGGATAACGCCATGACCGCAACCCATGCACCGGACATAAATACCGATATAGTCATTATCGGTGCGGGTCCGGTGGGATTATTT
Organism: Alphaproteobacteria bacterium; assembly: GCA_036404835.1. GTDB lineage: Bacteria > Pseudomonadota > Alphaproteobacteria > Micavibrionales > SZUA-601 > DASWYT01. The sequence goes on from DASWYT010000172.1 coordinate 540, forward strand.
GCGGTTTTTCAATGCGGTATGCTGAAGATGAATTGCCATGTGGTCGACAGCCTGGAAATTATCGGCGGCCAGTGCGCCGCACTCTACCCGGAAAAGCCGATTTATGATATTCCCGCCTGGCCGCATATTACGGGCCAGGATTTGATCGACCGGCTGGAAGAACAGGCCGCGCCCTTTAACCCGGTTTACCATCTGAACCAGCAGATTGTGTCTTTGGAAAAGAATGAAGATGGTTATCGCGTCGGGACAACCAAAGGGACTTTTATTCAATGTAAGGTTGTGATCATCGCGGCCGGGGCCGGGGCCTTTGGCCCGAACCGTCCGCCTTTGGAAAATCTCGAATCCTATGAAGGTACGTCCGTTTTTTATGCGGTGAAAAAACGCGATGCGTTCGCCGGGAAACATGTCGTCATTGCCGGTGGTGGTGATTCCGCCGTCGATTGGGCGAACAGCCTGGCCGATATTGCGGCTTCCGTATCTGTTGTACATCGTCGTGACAAATTCCGCGCAGCGCCGGATTCGGTTGCGAAAATGCAGAAACTGGTCGAAGCCGGAAAAATCAACATGGCGATCCCCACACAATTGCATGCGCTGGCCGGAGAAAACGGCCAATTGCGACAAGTCATTGTGCAGGATGATAAAGGTGCCGAGATTGCCTTGCAGGCGGATGTTCTGTTGCCATTCTATGGTTTGGCAGCAAGCCTTGGCCCGATTGCAGATTGGAATCTCGATCTGCATAAGCATCAGATCATCGTTGATCCGGCGACCAATCAAACGAGTGCGCCCGGTATTTTTGCTATCGGTGATATCGCATCCTATCCAGGAAAATTGAAACTGATCCTGCAGGGTTTCAGCGAAGCGGCCATGGCTGCACATGCCGCCTATGGCATCGTTCATCCCGATTCTTATCTGGAGTTTACGCACTCCACCGATAAAGGCGTACCGGGCGCCAAATAATTTCTTAGAAACGCGTCGGGGCCGGGTCTGCAACGGCGGCCTGGTTGCCGCGGATCTGCAACACGGCCAGGCCGCGTTCGTTCAGATTATCCGGGCGAATGCGGAACATGCCATCAATCCCCATGAAACCGGCCTGGTTATGCAGGTTTTCGCTGTTGGTCGGATCCTTGCCATTGATGGACAGGACGCTGACCAATGCGGTGGCGTCATACGCCAATGTTGCCAGGCGTGGCGGTTTTGCACCGAACATCTTGCTGTAACGTGTGATGAAACGTGCGCGCTGGCCCGGGTCCGGCGCGGCGTAATAAGCGCCTTCGATAATGCCGCTGCGGGCAATCGGATCTTCATCCCACAGGCCCGTGCCCAGAACACGCAAAGATGACAATGGTACATCATTTTGACGCAATAAGGTTGCAACGGTTTGCAACGCCTTGCCGCCGACCGGCAGGATCAGCGTGTCGTATGATTGCTGTGATAATGTGCGCATCGCTTCGTTCAGGTTTTTGTCGTTGAAACGCACTTCGATCGACGCAGGCAGGTTTTGCTGTTGCAGCGAATTGCGCACGGCACCGGCCACAGCCATGCCGTAAGGCGTTTCCGGGATCAGGATCGCAAAACGTTTGCTGCCTTGCTTGATGGCAAAATCAACAATGCGGGTGACCTGACTGAATGGCAGGAAGCCCAGCACGGCTGTGTTGTTATTGGCAATCGTCCAGTCAGTGGAGAAACTGAGAATAGGGGCATTGGCTTCAGCGGCAATCGGCGCAACGTCACGGACATTCGCGGCAAAAACCGGACCCAGGAAAATAGTGGCGCCTTCATTCAATGCTTCACGGGCCGCCTTTGGAGCATCGACAGCCGTGTCGCGTGGAATGAGCGATACATTCTCAATGTTCAGATCGCTCAAAGCCAGTTGGGAAGCATTCAGCATGGCCTGTCCCAGAGGGGCTTGCGGGCCGGAAAGTGGTAGCAACAGGCCGACTTTCAATGGCGGTGTTTCCGTTTTTCCAGCATCGACCTTGTCCGGGTTGGTTTGCAGCGGGCTGACCTGGGTATTTTGTGCCAGCGGATCGAAATCCGGCACATGCGGCACATTGACGGCACGTGGCTCACTGCCCGGACCGGTCGGGGAGGCCGGGCCACCGGCGCAACCGCTTAATAAAGCAAGCAATGCCAGCATGACAATGGAGCGTAACGTGCTAGAATAGGTCAGCATCTTTTATCCTTAATAATTTAAAGCGTGTGAAATGAACAGCTTGTATGCCCCCAATGTAAAGCCTGATGGCGTAAAAACAAGCGATGCCAGCTTAAGTCCGGCACTTTATGTCGTGCCGACGCCGATTGGCAATTTACGGGATATCACCTTGCGCGCATTGGATATCTTAAGCGGTTGCGACCGGATTTATGCCGAGGATACGCGGGTCACGGCGAAATTATTACAGGCATTCGGCCTGTCCAAGCCTGTCAGCCGTTATGACGAGCATACACACGACAAAAGCGTTGCCGAGATTATTGCCGCGGTCCAGCGCGGCGAACGGATTGTGCTGGTCAGCGATGCCGGGACACCGGCGATCAGCGATCCGGGCCAGTATCTGGTCAAGGCCTGCCGGGACGCCGGGGCCGATGTGATTGCCCTGCCGGGTGCCAGTGCGGTGATCACGGCGCTCAGTGGTGCCGGTTTGCCGACGGACCGTTTCTGTTTTGTCGGTTTTCTGTCGAACAAAACCACGGCGCGCCAGAATGTTCTGCATGATTATGCAGCGCGTCCGGAAACGCTGGTTTTGTTTGAGTCCGCATCCCGGATCGCTGATCTGGTGGCCGATATCGGCACAGTGATGGGGGAGCGGCCCGTGGCCATCGCGCGTGAACTGACCAAGAAATTCGAGCAATATCTGTTCGGCACACCACAGCAACTCTTGCAGCAGATTGCCGATCACAGCGCCATGAAAGGTGAGATGGTTGTCCTGATCAGTGCAGCGACGGATCAAGATGATATCAGTACCGATGATATCGACGCCTTGCTCAAAAATGCGCTGGCGCAACATTCGGTGCGTGATGCGGTGGAGATTGTGGCCAAGGCGACCGGCCTGAAAAAACAACATGTCTATCAACAGGCCCTGAAACTGAATGACCCGGATTCCTGATCGGCAAAAAAGATATAAACAAGAGCGGTATAAAAAAGGCCGCTGGGCGGAACTTTATGCGGCCGTTTATCTGTGGTGCCGCGGTTATAAAATCCTGGCCTGGCGCTATAAAACCAAACTGGGTGAAATCGACCTGGTCGCCAGACGCGGTCCTATGCTGGTGTTTATCGAGGTCAAGGCGCGGACAGGGCGCCTGGCCGGTCTCGATGCAGTGACGGACCGGTCCTGGCAGCGCATCGCCCGCGCGGCGGCGCAATTCCAGCGAAATTATGCTTATCGCGCCGGAAAGACGTATCACTGGCGTTACGATCTGATGGTTGTCACACCGTGGCGCTTGCCGTATCATCAACGCGACACATACCGGCCCGAAGCCGGCATTGATTAGGAGAAAAACCCCATGTCACGTTTATCCGTTATCGCTGTTTCATTGTCACTGACCTCTTTGCTGCTTACGGCCTGTGGGCCTGCCGGTCTGGCTATTGGTGCAGGCGCAGCGGTGGGGACAGCGGCATCACGTGAAGGCGGTATCGGCCAGACCATGACCGATACGCGGATCAAAGCCTATATCAATGATGCCTGGTTCAAACGCAGCACCGCCATGTTCAGCAAATTGAATTTGAACGTCACCGAAGGTCGCGTACTGATCACCGGTATCGTACAGGATCAACAGACCCGTCTGGATGCAGTACGTCTGGCATGGCAGGCCCCGGGCGTGACCCAGGTTATCAACGAGATCAAAGTTGAAAATTCCGAAGGCATCAGCGGTTACACACGTGACAGCTGGATCGCCACGCAATTGCGCAGCAAGATGATCTTCGACAAGGATATTGAATCCATCAATTATTCCACCGAAATCGTTGCTTCCGTTGTTTATCTGATGGGTGTGGCCCAGTCACAGGATGAACTGAACCGTGTTATCAGCCATGCACGCGGTATCCGCTATGTGAAGGAAGTCGTGTCCTATGTCCGCCTGCGCGGCCAGAGCGTCGAACAATCTACCTATGAACAAGGTTCCAGCGGCCTGTCGAACAATGCTTATTCGAACAACGCGACACCATCGACGGCGAATTACAGTAATAATTCCGGCAATACGACATCATCCGGTTCGTATGACAATACGGTGAATAATGCATCGTCCAATTACGATTACCAGCCGGAATCACGCGGCACCCGCGCACCGGTTGAAAGCAGCGACCTGCCGCCTCCGACAAACTAATTGATAATCTGGCCACCTTCCAGGTAATAGGTGCAATGGTTTTGTTGTGCATCTATGGCGGCGTTCAGCCTTTTGTTCATGGTCGGTCGTAACAATGTGGCGGCTTTGGCGTTGCTGACGAAACTGCAGGAGCGCAATTCTTCCGGGTCAATGCGGATCAGGGCGATCTGTTCATCCGATAAAATGCCACCATCGAAAATCATCTGGTAACTGTCCATATCGCTGTCTTTCAGTTTTTTATAATCAATGCACAGCAAGGCGCCAGGTTCGATATCCAGGCTAAGCTCTTCCTTGATTTCGCGTTTGGCGGTCTTGCGCGGTGATTCATTTTTTTCAACGACACCGCCGGGAATATCCCAGTTTTCCTTGTAAGTTGGTTCGACCAGCAGGATTTCATTCTGTGTATTCCGGAACAGCATTCCGGCGGAAGCAGGCTTTTTATCCAGAGATTGCAGATATTCTTCGCGTGGTAACTTGGTCATGGTGGCTCCTATGGTTGGGGTGATGCATTCGTTCTAGGAAGGATTCGGCGCAAAAACCAATTTTCATTTTTCATTCTTTTATGCATAATTTGCATGAGACAAAATTGATTCGGTGTATTAATATGCCTTTTATGAATATCGCCATGCTTAAAAGGAATGCCAAAGGGGATAACAAGTGGAACTGACCTGGATTGATGATTTTATCGCGCTGGAACGTACGCGCCATTTTACCAAGGCCGCCGATCTGCGTGGCACGACCCAATCAGCCTATAGCCGCCGCATCATGCGCCTGGAAGATTGGCTCGGTTGCCGTTTGTTTGAACGTGATACACGCCCGATCAATCTGACACCGGAAGGCGAAGAATTTTTTGCCCGCGCCAAACGTTTGCGGGCGGAGATCATTGATACGAAACGTGCCGTGAATGCACTGGCTAGCCGTTATGACCGTGCCAAGCGCATTTACACGACGAACAGCCTGGCGATTGGTTTCTTCTCTGAATGGGCGGAGAAACAAAATCTCAATCATTACTCCGTGACCGTGTCTTCCCTGACCACCTGTATCGAGGCTGTGCGCACAGGACGGGCCGATCACGCATTGATCCCGCTTTTCGAGGGCGTCAATACCGGCGAGTTGCGTGTCGAGAAAATCGGCACGGATCAATTGCAATTAATGGCCACGAAAAAAATCGCACCACAGGTGATGGTAAAGAACAAGAAATTGCATGGCCCGATCTTATTATACCCACCGGCAACCGCTTATGGTTCCCTGGCTGACCGCATGTTGAAAACGGAAAAGATCGTGCTGGATCAGGAAGCGGTGTGCGAAAGCGCCTCCGCTGAAGCGCTGGCGGCTTTGGTCAATAATAATATGGGCGCTGCCTGGTTGCCGGCGATTCTCAATAACGGCAAGCTGGTGCCGTGTAATGTGCCGAAAGCGCTACGCTGGGATTACGATATTGCGTTGATCAGTGTGTAAGCGTTACTTCTGCTTCCCCAGATAACGGAAGAAATCGCCTTTTGGATTGAGGATCAGCGTTGTGTCCTTGTTGCCCAGGCTGTCGCGGTAGGCGTCGAGGGAACGGTAGAACGCATAGAATTCGCTATCCTGTTCATAGGCGTTGTTATAAATCTTACCGGCTTCCTCATCGCCTGTACCGCGCAAGATATTGGCGTCGCGTTGTGCTTCGGCCATCAGGACGGTGCGGTCTTTCTCGGCTGAGGAACGGATTTCCAGGGCGCGCTTGTCGCCAAAGGAACGGATCTCGGCGGCACGTTGCTCACGCTCGGAACGCATGCGGTTAAAGGTGGATTCTTTCAGGTTCGGCGGCAGGTCGGCACGGCCGATACGCACATCGACAATCTCGATACCGAAACCCTTGACCTGGTTGTTCACCCGCTCACGGATTTGCAACATCAGTTTGACGCGGTCTTTCGACAGGAGTTGTTCCAATGTGGAGCGGCCCAAGACGTCACGGGTCGTGCTGTCGATCTCGTTGGACAGGCGCAATTGTGCGGCTTCTTCCGTGCTCATGCGCTGGCGGAATTTCAGCGGGTCAGTGATGCGATAGCGGGCGAATGTATCGACGATCATCGGCAGGCCGTTCACGCTGTCATCATTATCGCTGAACATATCCTGTTGCGCGGCGGCTTTGGCTGTTGCAGCGGCCGCTTTCTTGCCTTCCTCGGTCGTCATGTCCGGCGTCACGGCGGGCGGGATCAGGCTGGCGGAGAGCAGATCGCCACGGTCATTGGCCAGCAACACGCGTTCCGGCTGTGGATCGACATCCAGCACGCGCTTGTCGAAATATTGCGTCTGCTGGATAAACGGGATTTTGAAATTGAGGCCGGCGCTGCGGACGATGCGGATCGGATTACCGAACTGCAGCACCAAAACCTGCTGGTTCTCACGCACAATGAACATGCTGCCCAGGACCAGTGTGGCCACGACAAAACCTAAAGCGCCATAAAAAACAGGATTTTTTGTCATCTTATTGCTCCCGGGAAGTGTCGGTGGAATGGTTGTTGCTGCCTGCGGCTTTGCGCAGCTCGTTCAAATTCAGGTATGGCAATGTGCCGGTCCCGTTATTATCGATGATCATCTTGTCGCTGTTGGTCAGTACATCCTGAATGGCATCGATATACAGACGTTCGCGGGTGACGCCCGGGGATTGCTTGTAAGCGCTGTAGATATTGGTGAAACGTTTCGCTTCACCATTGGCGCGGCTGACAACTTGTTGCTGGTACGCTTCGGCTTCCTTGGTCAGGCGGATCGCTTCACCCTGGGCGCGCGGCACGATTTCATTGCGGTATTTATACGCCTGGTTCTTTTTGGTTTCGGCTTCCTGCGTGGCGCGGATCACATCCTCGAACGCGTCCAGCACCGGTTGCGGCACGCTGGCATCCTGAATCAGGACTTGGGTGATGGAGACACCGGACTTATAGGAATCCAGGATGGACTGCATGGTCTTGCGGACATTTACAGCGACATCTTCACGACGGTCGGTGATGATATCCTGCAGGTAATTCTGGCCGACGACTTCACGCATGGCGCTTTCGCCGACTTTCTTGATGGTGTTTTCCGGCTCGCGGATATTGAATACGAAATCGCGTGCATCGCCGACTTTCCACTGGATGACGAAATCGAGATCGACGATATTGGCATCCCCGGTCAGCATCTGGCTTTCATCCGGATTATCCATGCGGGCCCCTGCGGCCCCCATGAAACCGATTTCCAGACGGCGCTCGAACGTCACATTGACCTTTTGCGCATCTTCGATTGGCCATGGCCAGTGATAATTCAGACCCTGTTTCTCGACAGTGCCGGTATAACGGCCGAAACGGGTGATAATGGCTTGTTCTTCCGGCTGGACGCGGTAAATGCCGCTGCCGATCCATAAAACGGCCAGGACGATGACGATCAGAATGGCGATGGCGCCATCATGACCCCAGCGTTTCTGCCAGTTGCTCCAGAAAGGCGGCAGATTGCTGCCACCACCGCTGCGCTGCTGGCGCAGTTTCTCCCAGGAAGGTGGATTGCTACCAGGACGCTGACTGCGCGGGTCGGGCGAGGAGGAACCGTCATTTTGCGGACGATTGCCACCCGGGTTGCTCCATGGATTTTCCGCGATGAATGTCTGCGTCATGATCTTCACTTTCGGTGCATGTTCATGTTATTCTTGTGTGACACTAATATACGTCTCTCAGGCGCTTTTGCCAACCGGGTGTCTTTCACTATTATGAAACGTTTTTCACTTCCCTTTTTATGGCGCGGACTGAAACAGACCCACCGGACGATTTCTGGAACTATTTCAGAGCAGATCGTCCGTGCGGCGATCCTGTCCTGCAAACCCGTGACCCCCGATATGATCGAGAATGTCCTGTTCCAGGATGGTCATGTGCTGGTCACCCTTGCGATCAATCCGGAGGATGCACCGCACTTTGAATCGGTGCGCCAGGAGATTGAGAAAAAACTGCTGAAACTCTCCGCCGTGCAATCGGCGAAAGTCATTCTGACGGCACAACGTGCAGCCTCTGCCGCACCGGTTGCACAAGGGCATGTCGCGATTAAAAATATTGCCGCCGCGACACCGCGCGCATTTGCGCCGGATGTGAAGAATATTATTGCCGTGGCATCGGGCAAGGGTGGTGTCGGGAAATCGACCGTGGCCGTCAATCTGGCCATTGCGCTGGCCCAAAGCGGTTTGAAAGTCGGCTTGCTGGATGCCGATATTTACGGGCCTTCCGTACCGACATTGCTGGGGATTGCGGATCAAAAGCCGGTGCAGGAAGAAGATTATCTCCTGCCGCTGGACGCACATGGCATCAAGACGATTTCGATGGGGTTCCTGACGAATGCCGATACGCCGCTGATCTGGCGCGGCCCGATGGTGCAAAGCGCCGTGCAGCAATTATTGCGTGATGTGAAATGGGGCGCGCTCGATGTGCTGGTGCTGGATATGCCACCAGGCACAGGGGATGCACAACTGACCGTCGCACAGAAAGTGCCGCTCAAAGGCGCGGTGATCGTTTCGACGCCACAGGATATTGCCCTGATCGATGCGGTGAAAGCGGTGGAAATGTTCCGCAAGGTCGGCGTGCCGATCCTGGGACTGGTCGAGAATATGAGCGTCTTCTGCTGCCCGAATTGCGGTCATGAAAGCAATATCTTCGGCCATGGCGGCGCGCGTGATAAAGCCGTGCAGATGAATGTCCCGGTATTGGGCCATATCCCGCTGGTTGCCGCTATACGTTTACAGTCGGACCAGGGTATTCCCCCGGTCATTGCCCAGCCGGACAGCGAAACGGCAAAAATCTTTGCCGCCGTGGCCGGGCTGGTGCGCAATCAACTGACAGTCTGATCACGGCGTGGTTTGCAATGGATAGGTGCCGATCAGTTTCTGGCGCGTTACCGGTTGGTTATTATTGTTGATGGTTTGGGCGGCCAGGTACAGTGAAACGGTGTTATCCGCCTTATTCGTATCGGCGAACATGGCTTTGTTCAGGCGCGCCATACGATAAGCATCGTCTTTCAGAATCGGCATAAAGATCACGTAATGGACGCCCAGTTCGACCGATGGGATGGCTGATTGATCACCCCGTTCGCGCAGTGGCACGCTGTCAGTCACATTGTGCGTCTCGTCCGGCACGCTTAAGACGGCCAGGCTTTCACCGGTTTTAGGATCAGTGGTCACCTTATAATGCGGCGGCAATTGATCGCAGCTGAAAAGCAGGCTGGCCAGAGCGGCCTGGAAGAGGGCTTTTTTCATGTTTTTTTCCAAATAGGCTTTATAAATGAGTATCATAAGAAATATTAATCTTATGTCAATTATTTAATTGTAATTTTAAGAGGTCATTTTAAGATTTTATTTTGACTTTTGTCTAAAATTATCATAAAATAAAATTAACTCAAAGAATTATCTTGTTCTTTGATTCGAAACGTTTTTTACCGTTATCGGGGTGTATTTTGGTAAATTACGCCGTCAATAATACAGGGCTGGCCATGTCCTATTCGAGTTACCAGGTAACTCTTGGAGCAAGTGCGCCGAAAATACCGGATATCTCCGCTACGGGCCCTGTCATGAAAATGGCATCCCTCCAGAAAATCTCGCCGGCGGTTGAAAGCCATCTGAACACCACCGTCGCCCGGACGGCTTTTAAAGGGGCCAATGACAATAAAGAGCATTACGATGCCCTGTGCCGCAAGATCCGGGATAATGAACGCCGCGCCGCTTTGGCCCAGCCGAAACCAAAAGAAGAGGCCGCTCCAGACCAGAATGCCGAGGGCCAATCGGTTGAGGCAAAACAGGATGAGCCGGATATTGCTGAAACTGCCGACGAAGCTGATCCGGCTGAAATCCAGCGGACCGAGCGCGCGTTGCAGCAGATTTACAGCTATATTATGGAGCAATCATTCGAGGCGAAGCGCGCCCAGGAATTCCTGCATTATATGATGGAGCAACAGGCCATGCAGTTCGCCATGCAGGGACTGCCGGGCCAGGCTCCATCCGGACAAGCCAATGCGCAACCGCAACTGAATTTCGTCGCCATCCAGCAAATGCATGAGAATATCCCGCATCTGCTGTCGCCACAGATGCAGCACAGCCAGCGTGCGCTCTTTGCACAAAATTCCATGGATATGAGCCAGCCGGGTAATGCCGCGGCTATGGCGCCGACACAAAAGAATGACCAGAA
>DASWYT010000173.1:0-2486 GCA_036404835.1 Alphaproteobacteria bacterium
CGGACGCCAGCGCGGGGCTTCGGTCCAGACTTTCATAAAGGCCTGCTGCACCTGGTCTTCGGCCATCGCCTGATCGGACAAATGACGCTGGCAATAACGGATCGCCTTGTCGGCATGGCGGCGCATCAGCTGGCGGAATGCGGTTTCACTGCCCCCGGCTACCTGCTGCATCAGCACCAGATCATCAGCCAGATCGATACCCCCCTGGCCATCGGCCGTCACCGGCTGATTTCCATTGGCAATGTTGGGCGAAATGGGGATCAATTTGCTCATTCCGTCCATTCTAGCGGGTTGCGGGTCCGTTTGACCAGTGGTTTCCGGTACCATTTGACCCGGCTGGAAGCCATTTTTCCCCGCCGCGACGGGCAGCACATAAAGCGTTGCAGACATGATGTCTCCTATATTGCACCCTCTATCAACGGTTTAACCCGGCTGTTTCCTTCTGTTACAGCCTGTAATAAAATCTGTCTCGCCATTATGAACCAGTGGTTTATAAAGATTTTTAAGATATTCCAGTAGAGTTAAGAGCATGACAGAACGTAAATATTTCGGCACTGACGGCATTCGCGGACGGGCCAATACTGAGCCTATGACCGCCCTCACCGCCCTGAAGGTGGCCATGGCGGCGGCCCGTTATTTCAAGCGCCAGCATCTCAACCACCGTCCGAAAGTCGTGATCGGCAAGGATACACGTCTCTCCGGCTATATGCTTGAGAACGCCATGAGCTCCGGATTCCTGTCCATGGGCATGGATGTGACCTTTGTCGGTCCGATGCCGACCCCGGCAGTGGCCATGCTGACCCGCTCGATGCGCGCCGATTTAGGCGTCATGATTTCCGCCAGCCACAACCCGTATGAAGATAACGGCATCAAATTATTCGGCCATGACGGTTTTAAATTATCTGACGCCATCGAACGCGAGATTGAACAATTGATCGACACCGACCTGTCATCTGAACTGGTTGAGTCCGGTGAGATCGGCCGCGCCCGCCGCGTCGATGAAGAAGGCGGCCGTTACGTCGAATTCGTCAAGGCCAGCTTCCCGAAAGACATGACGCTCGAAGGTTTGCGCATCGTCATCGATTGCGCCAACGGCGCTGCGTATAAAGTCGCACCGAAAGTCCTGTGGGAACTGGGTGCCGAGATCATACCGATGGGCGTGCAGCCGAACGGCCGCAACATCAACAAAGCCTGCGGTGCAACCCATACATTGGCGATGCAGGATGCCGTGATCGTCCAGGGCGCGCATATCGGTATTGCGCTGGACGGTGATGCTGACCGTTTGATCGTTTGCGATGAAAAAGGCCAGCAATTGGATGGCGACCAGATCGCTGCCGCGATTGCCTGCGAATGGCACCGTCAGGGACGTCTGGCAAAAGACACGTTGGTCATGACCGTGATGTCGAGCCTGGGGATGGAAACATACCTGAAAAGCCAGGGCATCAATCTGGTGCGTGCATCGGTCGGTGACCGTTATGTGCTCGATGAAATGCGCAAGCATGGTTACAATATGGGCGGTGAGCAAAGTGGCCATATGATCCTGAGCGATTTCTGCACGACGGGCGATGGTCTGATGGCGGCGCTGCAAATCCTCGCCATCCTGAAACGTTCCGGCAAGCCTGCTTCCGAGGCGCTGAATGTCTTCAAGCCGACACCGCAGATTCTCAAGAATCTGCGTTTCAACGGCAACAACCCGCTCGACCTGCCACAGATCAAAACTTATCTGATGGACTATGAGCAACAGCTCGGTTCCGATGCGCGCATCCTAGTGCGTAAATCCGGGACGGAAAAACTGATCCGCGTCCTGGCCGAAGCCCAGAATAACGCCCAGGTCCAGCAGATCGTCAACGATATCTGCAGCCAGCTGGAACCGCATATCAACCAAGCCTGATCCGCCTGACTGCATGGATAATCCTTACCGGATTCTTAACAGGAATCCCTCGAAATTGTTGCACGCCCTGTTTTTAAACATATTATACAGACTCTTTATCCCTCTATAAATACTTACATTATCAAGAAAATATAACGTTCTGGCATTTTAATTGCATTGGTAAAGTTAAGACTTTTCCAACCCAGACATGGTATCCTTGAAACTGGATATACAGCACCATAAAGGATTTTGTTTTGAGCGTTATCACCGGCCTTTCCGGATTATCCGCCTCCACGGCCTGGCAGGTCTTGTTAAAAGACCCTGCCAAGCAGATCGATAAATTTGCAAAAAACAAAGATATCCAGCGCGACCTGGAGTATTTTAAAAAGAATATCGGCAAATTCGAAACCGTTGAAGATTTGCTGAAAGACCAGCGCGCAACCCGTGTTCTGTTGTCCGCCTATGATCTTGAAAACGAGATGACCGGTTTGGGTCGTATCAAAAAGATCCTGACCGAAGACCCGACCTCCAGCAATGCTTTGTCTGCCAAGCTGATTGATAAACGTTTCTCGATCATTGCAAAAGACTTACGCCTTGATCAGAGCATGGATAAACT
>DASWYT010000174.1:0-6695 GCA_036404835.1 Alphaproteobacteria bacterium
CTGTGACCAGTTCGGCCATGGCTGCCTCGTTACGCTTCACGCGATGGAGCGTTTCCGGCAGGCCGCCGATGGATTCGATCCATTCCAGCGCATCCAATACATCCGCAACGCACATCATCGATGGCGTGTTGATCGTAATGCCTTCAAAGAAATCAAACTTGACGCCTTTTTTATCTTTCAGTTGAAAGATTTTCGGCAAGGGCCAGCTTGGCGTGTAATTTTGCAGGCGTTCAATCGCGCGCGGGCTGAACACCATCATGCCATGCTGGGCTTCGCTGCCCAGGCCTTTTTGCCATGGCCAGGTAATCACATCGAGATCACGCCAAGGCAGATCATACGCAAACACGGCAGATGTCGCGTCGCAGATTTTCAGGCCCTTACCGGCTGGCGGACGGAAATTCTCCGGGATACAGACACCGGAAGTGGTACCGTTCCAGGCAAAGATCAGATCGCGGTCGCCATCCAGCTGGCTCAGATCCGGCAGTTCACTGAAAGGCGCGACAAAACTACGCACATCCTGGATTTTCAATTCGCTGACAATATCCTGTTGCCACATCAGGCTGAAATGTTCCCAGGCCAGAACATCGACACCGATACCCGGAGCGCCCAGCAAATTCCACATGGCGATTTCCATCGCGCCGGTTTCGGAACCTGGTGCGATACCGATATAGTAATCATCCGGAATATTCAGAACGGCGCGGGTCCGGTCGATCACTTCCTTCAGTTGCGCTTTCGCAATGCCGGAACGGTGTGAACGGCCAATCGCCTCTGGACGCAAACGCGCAATATCCCAGCCCGGGCGCTTGGCGCACGGACCGCAGCTGAAGCTGGCATTCCCTGGTAATTGGGTGGGCTTTGAGGGCAGTTTGTCATTCATGGTTCTGGCATGCTCGCAAAAAAACGCGCCGGCGTAAAGAGATTCTATGCCTAATAAAGCGTCTTATCGTCCTGCCATTTCGGGTCAACCTTGACGAAGAGCCGCAGGTCGACCGGCACCTCGAACATGCCCTGCAACGTCCGGCGGGACGCCTGGCCGATCTTTTTGATCATCTGGCCCTTATGGCCCAGGATGATGGCACGCTGTGATTCTTTTTCAACAACAATCACTTGCTGCAAATGCCATTTGGCCGGATCGCTCTCGTCGAACACTTCCGTCTGCACGGTACAGGCATAGGGCAATTCCTGTTGCAGATGCATATAGAGCTTTTCACGCGTGACTTCCGCCGCCAGCACTTTCATCGGTGTATCGGTGACTTGTTCCTCGGAATAATGCCAGGCCCCTTTTGGCAACAGGGCGCCCAGACGGTCCAGCAGAATATCCAGCCCGTCTTCCTTGGTGGCGGAAATCATCAAGGTTTCGATAAAGTCATGCGCCGCGTTCAGTTCCGCAATCAGTTCCAGCAGATTGGCTTTGGGCACCAGATCGATCTTGTTGATCAACAGGATTTTCTTTTTGTTTTTCAGCTGCGGCTGCATGGTAATATTGTCAATCGCCTTGCGGGCCCGTTGCGGCTTGGCGGCATCCACCATCACCAGCATAATATCCGCCTCGCCGCCGCTTTCATAAGCGCTGTGCAGCATCGCTTTTTCCATTTTGGATTTGGCGGTCAGCAGACCCGGCGTATCGATGAAGATGATCTGGGCCTGTTTGTGAATCACGATCCCCAGCAAACGGCGGCGCGTGCTGTGCAGTTTCGGCGAGACAATCGCCAGCTTCTGCCCGACCAGACGGTTCAGCAACGTCGATTTACCGACATTGGATTGCCCCAGCAGGGCGACGAAACCACAGGTTTTCGGTGGTTTTGGTGATAATATTTTACGGGTCATGATAATCGCTGTTGTAAGATATGCAGGAGCTTCTCAGCAGCGACTTTTTCAGCCGCCTGTTTCGAAGCCCCCTGTCCCATGACCGGTTCATAACCAGTGACAGTGACGGAAACGATAAATTCCGGACGGTGATCCGGACCGGACCGCTCGACCAGTTTATAGGCTGGTAATGGCAAAGCGCGTGCCTGGGCCCATTCCTGCAGGGAGGTTTTGGCTTCCTGCGGCGGAGTGGCGTTCTGATGCAAAAGCGGTTCCCAATATTCACGGACGAAATCACCCGCCAGTTCCAGACCGCCGATCAGGTAAAGCGCAGCGATCAGAGCCTCGACCGCATCCGACAGGACGGAGGCGCTTGGCTTGCCGTCATGCGCGAAACGTTCCTTTGCCGCGATATGCAGGCGTTCTTCCAGGCCCAGTTCCATGGCAATACCGGCCAGGACCGGCTGGCTGACCAGGGCGCTGAAACGTTTAGCCAGATCGCCTTCGGTTTCATCCGGGAATTGCGTATAGAGCAGACCGGAGATGAAAAAGCCGAGAACACGGTCGCCCAGGAATTCCAGGCGTTCGTAACTGTCGCGTTTGGCTGCACCGCTGGCTGCCAGGGCTGAACTATGCGTCAGCGCCTGTTGGATCAGAGGATGGTCAAACGGAATATCCATGTCAGTTAATATGATTGAAGATACGGGTGAAACGGACCGTCCATGGCCAGCGCCAGAATTCCCACGCAGCCGCATCCTCATCCACCGAGAAGAACAGATATGTCGCACGGCCAATCAGATTTTCATACGGGACATAACCGACATCACTCAATACGCGGCTGTCCTGTGATCCATCACGGTTATCACCCATCATGAAATAATGACCTTCCGGGACATTATAAGCCGGTGTGTTATCCAGCGGGCCATTATCGCCACGCTCGATGATCAGATGTTTCTTGCCGCCGGGCAAGGTTTCCCAGTAACGGCGGTGCATCGCGATCGAACCGTCGGCCAGGCGTGACTCGTAATTTCCGATAAATTTACGTTCGACCATCTTGTCATTAATATAGAGGCGGCCTTTGCGAACCTGGATCTTGTCGCCCGGCAAACCAACCAGGCGTTTGATGAAATCGATCCGCACATCGGTCGGCTTGCGGAAGACGATCACATCGCCACGGTCGGGCTGTTTTGGTTTCAGGCGCTCCTGAATCGGGAAGACACCCATCGGGAATGAGTATTTGCTATAGCCATAGGCATATTTCGCAACAAACAGATAATCGCCCACCAGCAAGGTCGGCACCATCGAACCGGACGGGATCGAAAATGGCTCGAACGCGACGCTGCGGATGGTCATGGCGAAAAGAGCCGCAATAAAAATCGTTTTGATCGTCTCGAACAGATGATTTGGATTTTTGGCAGGCTGGATGTCTTTAGCAGGCTTGGTCACAGGAATAGTCATTGGGAAAACATTTCAGGTTTCAATAATGAGGGTTGCCACAGCATAGTCCCCATCATCACTCAGGGAAAGATGCAACTTAGGCGTCTCGACGCCTTTTTCCTTTAAAATCAGTGCAGCACCGCCGGTAAAATGCATAATCGGGGCGCCCAGAAGTGTATGGCTTACCTCAAAATCATGCCAGGCCAGGCTTTCGCGCATCCCCGTCCCCAGGGCCTTCAAGGCAGCTTCCTTGGCGGCATAGAGTCGGGCAAAGGCGGCAGCCGGGTTGGATTTCGCACTGGCACGGCTAATTTCAGCCGGCGTAAAGCAACGTTCCTGGAAACGCTCCTCGAATTTATCCAGCATGGCCTTGATCCGGCTGATCTGAACGATATCGGTGCCAAGGCCAATAATCATCATCTTCAATCCGGCAAAAGATGGGTTTTTTCGATTTCGGCTTCGACATCGTCGAAATGACGCTGCAGATGCTTGCGGCGCTGGCCCTGATATACACGCAAAGCGTTACGCGTCAGGAAATATGCGATAAAGGCTGACGGCAGGGCAAGCAATACCCCACCGATCATCATCGGGACGATGATATCATGCCATGCCACAACAAAACTTTCCCAGGATTCAATCGGCCAGATCCGGGCAAAAACTTCTTCGGCGGAATCCAAGGTCGACGCACTGTGCATCGGGCGCATGCCTAAGAAAACCTTGCCCAGTTTATAGCTGAGCGGATAGACGATCGCGAATGTCCATGGATTGCCCAGCAATGTCCCGATAAACATGGCCAGCAGATCGCCACGAAAAACACGGCATAACAGGAAACCAAAAATCAGATGGGTAAAGAGGATCGGCCAGTAATTGATCGCTACGCCAAAGGCAAACCCCTTGGCAATGAATTCCGGCGAACCTGGGCGTCGTTTCAAACGATAAATGAAATATTGCGCAACGCGCTTCCAGCCTTTTTCAGGTTTGATGCCATGTTTGACATTCAACCAGAATGGTTTTTTTGCGCGACGACGAAATAACATGTCTTATTATACCTTAAATTTTAGCCATTACGGGCGCGGTCAACGCTGGCAATAATCGGCGTTGCACGCAGGGCCGCAACAATATCATTCAAATGGCGTGCGTCTTTGACCTGCACGTCGATAAACATTTCATAGAAATCCACCGAGCGGGTCGTGAATTTCAGATTGGTGATGTTACCGCCATTCTTACCGATAATGGTGGATAACGCCCCCAGACTACCCGTTCCGTTCTGAACCGTCAAACTCAGGCGGCCCGTCATGACTTCGGACGATTTGCCGCCGCTGCCATCTTCCCAGGATACATCCAGCCAGCGTTCCGGCTGGTCCGAGAAGGATTCCAGCGTATCGCAATCGATCGTGTGGATCGTCACGCCTTTGCCGGTTGAAATAATGCCGACAATACGGTCACCCGGCAGCGGATGACAGCAACGTGCATAATGGATCGCCATGCCCGGGATCAGGCCGCGGATGACAATCGGTTTGTCTTTTTTCTTCTTGTTATCGCCAACAGGCTTGTTGATGATGTCTTCAATCGTCTTCGGACCTTCATCCGCTTTGCTCT
Source organism: Alphaproteobacteria bacterium (assembly GCA_036404835.1). Lineage (GTDB taxonomy): Bacteria > Pseudomonadota > Alphaproteobacteria > Micavibrionales > SZUA-601 > DASWYT01. The sequence continues at coordinate 4,843 of DASWYT010000174.1, forward strand.
TATGCGCCGGGAAGATCGCGGCAAAAACATCCTTGGCGGTCAGTGACCCATTGCCCAGCGTCGCATAGAGATCTTCCACATCATCATGTTTGAATTGCGACAGGACGTTGCGCACGGCTTTATCGTTGAATTCGTAACCTTCCTGGCGGAAGACTTTCTGCAGGATCGCCTTGCCCAGCGCGGCATATTCATCGCGCTGTTGCTGGCGGACGAAACGGCGGATATGCGCACGCGCCTTGCCGGTCACGACGAAACGTTCCCAGGTCGGCGACGGTGTCTGTGATTTCGATGTGACGATCTCGATCTGGTCGCCATTATTCAGTTCGGTGGTCAGCGGGGCGATACGACCATTGATCTTGGCACCGACGCACGTATCACCGACTTTCGAGTGTACGGCATAAGCGAAATCGACCAGCGTCGCGCCTTTCGGCAATTCGATCAGATCGCCTTTTGGCGTGAAACAAAAGACACGTTCCTGGAAGAGTTCCAGTTTCGTATGTTCGAGGAATTCATCCGGCTTTTGGGCGCTCTCCAGGATATCCAGCAATTCGCGGACCCAGCGATATTGTTTGCCGTCCGCCATGCTGTTTTTCTGTTTGTAACCCCAGTGCGCGGCCACACCCAATTCGGCGATCTTGTGCATCTCGGCGGTACGGATCTGGACTTCGATGCGTTGTCTTTGCGGACCGATCAAAGTCGTGTGCAGGGATTGATAGCCGTTCTGCTTTGGAATGGAGATATAATCCTTGAACTTGCCCGGCACGACCTGATAGGCGCTGTGCAGAATCCCCAATACCTGATAGCAATCGGCGATATTCTCGGTCATGACGCGGAACGCCATGATGTCGGATAATTGCTCGAACGCCACGTTCTTTTGCTGCATCTTGCGCCAGATCGAGTATTTGCTTTTCTCCCGGCCGCTGACGACGACTTTCAGGCTTGCCTTGTTCAGCTTGTCCTGCAGTTCCTGGATAATATCTTCGATCAGGTTCGAGCCGTCTTCGCGCAAATAGGCCAGGCGCTTGACGATACTGTCACGCGCTTCGCCATGCAGTTCACGGAAGGATAAATCCTGGAGTTCGTCCTGAATTTTTTTCAGGCCCACACGCTCGGCTAGCGGGGCGTAGATTTCCATCGTCTCGGCGGCGATACGCTGGCGCTTTTCCGGTTTTGGAATGAAGTGCAGCGTCCGCATATTGTGCAGACGGTCCGCCAGTTTGACCAGGAGAACGCGGATATCCTCGGACATGGCCAGGATCAGTTTGCGGAAGTTTTCCGCCTGGGCGTTCTCGGACGATTGCAATTCGATCTTGGATAATTTCGTGACGCCATCGACCATCTTGGCGACATCCTCGCCAAAAAGCTGTTTGATCTCGGCATAAGTCGCAGCGGTGTCTTCCAGCGTATCGTGCAGCAAAGCCGTCGCGATGGTGCTGTCATCCAGTTTCAGGTCGGTCAGGATACCGGCTACTTCCAGCGGGTGCGAAAAATACGGGTCGCCATTGGCACGTTTCTGGCTGCCATGCATTTTCATGGCATAGACATAAGCCCGATTGAGCAGATCTTCATCCGCATCAGGATCATACGCTTTGACGGTTTCGACCAGCTGGTACTGGCGGATCATGGGCAGCCTTTAAAGTCAGTTTCACCGGCCGCAAAATGCAGCCGGTTCATAAAATAAGATTTAGAATAGACGGAGGTTTAAGAAAGAAATCTTAACACAACAAATACAATCCATGCTTTAAACATAACGTTTATCCAGCCAGGACGCAAAGGAATTTTAATATTTCATAATATAAGTTCCTGCATATTGTATTCTTATTAGCTTTTCCATGCTGTATTTTAAAAATAAA
>DASWYT010000175.1:0-6800 GCA_036404835.1 Alphaproteobacteria bacterium
GCTTTAAACATAACGCCTATTTAAGGGCAATGCAAAGATATTTTTAAAGATGTCACACTATAGTTATTATAAATTACATATATTTGGGATCTCACATGAAGCCTTGGCACATCCTGTTAAAGTCAGCTCTCTCCACAATCATTGTGCCGACCCTATTTATTTGCATATATATAACCTCTAAGGTCGGTTATAAAATAGAAAGTTTTAAAGACCTGACAGGAACTCTTGAAGGTTACTTTTTCTTTTTAGCTATTGGACTTTTACTTGCAGCCCTGATTGCCGGATCTGCCATCCTGCTTTTTTGTCCTGTTTACATTTATATGTCCCAAACAAAACAAAGCATGGTACGTTTTATCATTTTTGGCATATCAAGTCTTATTCTCATGTTTTTTACCGCCAGTGCACTTTTTTTCATTACGAATGAAGATGCACCCATAAGGTACGGAAACTATATTTACATTATTCCTTATCCGATCTTTTTTGGTCTTGCTACTTTGTATTTTGAACGCAAAACATTCCCCAATATATTCCTCAGAAACCACTCTCAAAAATGACTAAACGCCTCCATATCCAATATCATCGCAAGGATGATGGCCGTGCCTTGTATCTCTATGGCTGGCAAGCCCATGATCTGGAACCGCTGGTACCACCAGCACAGCCGCCTTATCCGCCGACCGCCATTACACCCGGCACCTTGAACTGGCATCCGTTGCTGGAGACCTATGTCACCACCAGCCCGCACCGTCAGAATCGCACCTTCCGCCCGGAACTCTCTGATTGCCCGTTTTGCCCCAGTACGGCGGACCGTCTGAACGAAGTGCCTTTCGCGGATTTCGATCTGGCCGTCTTTGATAATCGCTTCCCGGCTTTTGTGCCTGCCGACCAGGCCATTCCTTTTGAAAATCCGGCTTTGCAACCGGCCCAGGGTAAATGCGAGCTGGTCGTCTATAGCGCCGATCATCAGGCCACGATGGGAACGCTGGACGATACACGCCGCGCATTGCTGATCGAGGCGTGGGTGCATCGTTATGATACGTTGCTCGGCCTGCCGGATATTCAGTTCGTGTTGCCGTTTGAAAATCGCGGCGAAGAAATCGGCGCAACCCTGTCGCATCCGCATGGCCAGATTTACGCTTTGCCGTTCCTGCCGCCGGTGACAGCCACCATGGCGCAATCTTTCAAAAAAGATTCCAAGTTACTGGTCAAAGCCTTCGACAAGCATCGCGACCTGATCCTGGACGAAGAAGACGGCATCATCGCTTTTATCCCGCGTTTCGGCCAGTTTTCTTACGAAATATGGCTGGCCCCGCGTGAACCGCGTGCGGGTCTTTGGGCGTTCGGTCAATCCGAGCGCAAAGCCCTGGCCCGTTTACTGGGCAAGACCGCCCGCGCCTATGATGCTTTGTTTGGCCAACGCATGCCGTATATTATGGCGGTGCAATCCGCGCCGTTACGTTTTGAGAAAACATGGCACAGCCATATTACCTTCCAGCCTTTCCTGCGCACGGCGGATAAACTGAAATATATCGCCGGGGTTGAAGTCACTGCCGGTCATTATCTGAAAGATGTCACAGCCGAAGAGGCTTACCAGAAAATCAAACCGCTTTTTGACGGAGATAAAGCATGAGCATCATGACCGCCACCGCATCCGCCCCGGCCCGCGTCAATCTGCTGGGTGAGCACACGGATTATAATTTCGGTTTTGTCCTGCCGACGCCGCTGTTATTCGAAACCACCGTCACGCTGAAACAGGAAGGCGCCGGCGGTGTGGTGACTGTCTGGTCGGAAGCTTTTGCCAATACGTTGCGCCGCCATATCATGGAACCCGCCCAGCGCAACTGGTCCGATTACGTAGTCGGTGCGATGAAATTACTGATGGATCGCGGCGTTAAAATCCGCGGTATTCATGCCGAGATCAAAAGCACCATCCCGATGGGGGCCGGTATTTCCAGCTCGGCTGCCCTGCTTGTCGCCACCTTCCGGGCGGCACGTGATTTATTTTACCTAGACCCGTTTGAATATACGGACCGCGTGATTGCCGAACTGGCCCATGAGGTTGAAACAAAATATGTTGGTGTGCCGTGCGGTACGATGGACCAGATGGTGTCGTCCGTCGGCCATCGTGGTGAAGCCATGTTTTATGATACGCAGTCCGGCCATATCGAACTGGTGCAGATGCCGGCGGATGATTATGATTTCGTGCTGTTCCATTGCGGCCTGAAGCGCCAGTTGCTGGACGCGCAGACAGGCTATAAGCAACGCGTGGCCGAATGCAAGAAAGCCTGTGAATTGCTTGGCGTGCCGAATTTGCGCGCACTCGATATGAATGCCCTGCCCCAGATCGAAGCTTTGCCGTCTCCTTATAAAGAACGCGCCCGTCATGTCATCACGGAAAACCAACGTGTGATCGAAGGGGTCAAATCGCTGGAGGCACGCGATATGAAACATTTCGGCGAACTCATGACCGCCAGCCACATCTCGCAACGGGATGATTACCAGGTATCGATCCCGGCGATTGACCGTCTCGTTGATTGCGCGTTGAAAAACGGTGCGTTAGGCGCCCGCCTGACCGGTGGCGGCTTCGGTGGTGCGATTGTCGCCCTGTTTGAAAAAGGCCGGATGCCAGCCGTGGCCAAGGCGATTACCGACGCTTGCCCCGGCAGTCATGTGGTGGAATAATAGAAATATGACCGATATGCTTTCCATCCTGGCCGACCACATCAAAGAATACCTGCCTTCCCTGCATGTGCATGGTTATGCGCTCCTGACGGCGGAAACCAGCTATCCGGATAAACCGGATTATATTTCGCACCGTGTTGCCTATCACAATGCACTGATTGACCGCACGGTTTATATCGACCTGGCCCCGCGTCCCAAAGAGGTCACGCTGGATGTGTTTATCTGGTCGGATGATGACGAGATTTCATCGCTGTCCATCAGCGACTACATCGAATATGAGAAGACCGGCAAGGAACTGCCTTTTTCCTGCTGTTTCGCCCTTGAGGCCAATATCGAGGAAGATCTCAAAAACCACCTTGAGATCATCGAGGATTTGTTTTGCAACGCATTACAACCCGTCATCACCGGCGCGGAAATGTTTCATGTACCGGTCAGAGACCCGCGTTAAAACGTCCCCATAAAAAAAGCCCCCGTTTCCGAGGGCTTTTCAAATTCAAAATACGAACTCAGCGATTAAAACTGCTCGTCTTCATCTTCCGGTTCGAAGGCCGGTGGGGTGAAGATGGAGGCTTCGCTGTCATCTTCATCTTCTTCGTCCATGGACATACCGTCTTCACCGGCGGAACGATCCAGGGCTTCGCGGGCCATGTTGATCCAGGCTTCTTCACCCTCAACCGCATCCACCACTTCTTCGGTTTCTTCGGCGGTGAACAGGGCTTTCTGATGGCGCTTGATCAGCTCGTCACGCAGCGTGTCCTGTGGGATCGTGTCTTCGGCGATTTCACGCAGAGCCACAACCGGGTTCTTATCGCGGTCGCGGTCGATCGTCAGCTTGGCACCGGCAGCGATATCGCGCGTGCGCTGGGCCGCGAGCATAACCAGCTCGAAACGGTTAGGAACTTTTAAAACGCAATCTTCAACGGTTACGCGTGCCATATTCTGTGCCTCTGGGCTTAATTCTAATGAGTGGTCAGCACCTTAACGCCCATTGCTGGACAAGGCAAGAGAAAACTCTATAGTTCAAAAAATGCCTGTCACGCATTACGGCTGGCATTTTTAATAATTATCAACATCTTATAACACTAAAGGCTAAAGCAATGACATGGTATAAAGACGAAAAACTGGCGGTTTTTATTGATGGTGCCAATTTATACGGCGCAGCACGCTCTCTGGAGTTCGATATCGACTATAAACGCATGCTGCAATGGGCTGCCAAACAGGGCAAACTGATCCGCGCTTATTATTACACCGCTCTGGTCGAGGAAAATGAATTTTCCCCGATCCGTCCGCTGGTCGACTGGCTGGATTATAATGGCTACACGATGGTCACCAAGCTGGCCCGTGAGTTCACCGATGCCAGCGGCCGCCGCAAGATCAAGGGCAATATCGACGTCGAACTGACCACCGATGTGATGGAAATCAGCAATAGCGTCGATCATGTTATGTTATTCACAGGCGACGGCGATTTCAAATATATGGTCCAGGCGATCCAGCGCAAAGGCGTCCGCGTCTCGGTTGTCAGCACCGTCGAAACCCACCCGCCGATGATCTCGGACGAGCTTCGCCGCGTGGCTGATCACTTCATCGATTTGAGCGATCTACGCAACGAAATCAAACGTGCCGATGCCCCGAACCGCGCGCATAATAACAGTGAAACCACTGTCACAGGCGGCCAGAATTAGTTAAATTAAAATCTTTAAAGTGATTTCTCAAACTCCTGAGAAATCACTTTAACTTCCAATTTTATATTTTTAAAATCAATATTTTAAAATAAAAACATAGTCTTCTCTGCAAAGATGGAGTATGATCAAAAAATGACATTTTATCGTTCCGCTTTATTATCGCTCTGCCTGATGAGCGCCCTGTCCTCACCGGTCTGGGCTGCCTCGCCGACGCCGTCTGTCGCGTCATCCAACTATGATTTTACCGTCCAGTATGATGTCTATGCCGGGGGCATGCATCTGATCGATGTGACCCAGCAATTCACCCTGTCGGACACGTCCTACAGCAGCACCATGACCGCCAAGCCGACCGGCTTCTTCTCCAAGATCGTCCCCTGGGAAGGTCAGTACACGACCAAAGGTCTCGTCAATAAGGATGGCAAACTGATCCCGCAGCGCCATGCCAAGACCAGCCGCTGGGGTGATGAGCGTGACGAAACGATCATGAGTTTTGACGCGGGTGGCCAACTGATCCGCATGACCGACCGCGAATGGGTCTATGGCAAAACCCGCCCGGCACCACAAAATGTTACCCCGGACAAATCGCTCAGCCGCAACGCGCTTGACCTGGTGACCACCGTCCTGCGCATGCTGCAACATGCCCAGACTACCAGCATGAGCACCAAAGCTGCCTGTAACAATTCCGATATCGTCTTTGACGGCAAACGCCGTTTCAGCATGAATTTTACCGGCATTGGGATCGAGACTTTGCCCGCCACCAATTACAGCCCGTTCAAAGGCAAAGCCCCGCGCTGTGAGATCGAGGTCAAACCGCTGGCCGGTTTCAACGGCAAAAAGCGCGGCTTCTATAAAATCCAGGAAGACAGCCGCGCCCAGGGCGAACTGCCGTCCCTCTGGCTGTTACCCGCCTGGGCCAATGGCGGCCCGCCTATCCCGGTGCGCATGCGCATCAAGAGCGAATATGGCGCCATCATGGTTCACGCCACGAAAGTCGTGCGGAAGTAATGCATAGCGAATTCCAGGGAAGGTCTTGCGCAATAGTTCAAGAACATTAGACTATCTATGAAAATCATAGAAAAGTGATCCCTCTCCATGTTTGCCTATAATACCGAAAAAGAAGCCTTCTTTGCGGCGACGAACGCCTCTCTGAGCATTACCTATCAGGATCTGCGTTTGCGCCATGACGAGACATTCGACGATCAGAATATGAAAGTGCTGGGTGCCATCTTATGCACACGCTCGAAAGGCAAAAACCAGCCGAGTAAAAAACATATATTTGATGCAAAACTCGCCTATGTGGAAACGATCAACCAGGTCACGCAAGAACCAGCCAGCAGTCATTCTGGCCGGAAATTGTTCCGCGAGACACTGGTCGAAACGGTCGCACGCAATCAAAAAGAAACCAAGCCTTACAAGCGCCTGAATGCGGAAGAGACATTTATCCTGAACAAAATCACAAAAGCCTTCACCGCCAAGAACCCGGTTCCGAAAAAACGTCTGCGGCGCGAACCAGAATACGCCTGACAGGCGCCTTAGAGCGTTATAACCGGATTTTCGGTTTTACTTGCTTGGCGATTGGAATGGCAAGGCGATTGGGTAGAAATTTGTCATACCGGGATCATATTGGGAAATTGTTTTATCCACTGCTCCGCTATTGGTCATTTCTTCCAATGCCATATCCATCATATTGACCAGATCGGGGCTGCCGCGCAGGGCTGCCCATGTGTTACCAAAAAGACGGATAGGTCTGTTTTCCATCAGGTTTTTCAGTGAGCCTGGATTCTTTTTCTCATACTCATTGGCCACAGCCCGTTCGATGATGACAGCATCCGCCTTTTTCGTCACAACATCCAGGACAAGTTGCGATGCATCCGTATTGTGCGTATGGGAAACAACATGCGCATCAGGAAAATCCTGTTTAGCCACAAAATCGGACATTTCGCCATCCAGTGTCGCAAATTTGTAATTTTTATCGTTGAGTATCTCTACACCATTATCAAATCGCGTATCGTCAATTCTGACATACACACCTAACCCCACATAATTAACGGGTCTTGTATATTCCAGGAAGCGGGACTTGCTTACTTCTGCCCACAAGCCACCGCAATAAACATCATAACGTCCCGATTTCATGTCTTCGACAAAAGTGCCGAACGTGGTTTCATGTGTCCACTCAATCTTCAGATTGAGAAGCTCTCCCATCTTTTCTGTCAGATCGTAAAAAATACCTGACATTTTTCCGGTGTTCGGATCTTTTACCAGATAAGGGGCATATGTCACATAACCACAACGCAACGTGTTGGTGCGCACTACTTTCTCATATACGGATTCCTTGGCTGCAACCTGATTTTGCACGTTCTTTGGTGGTATAAATTTAAAAACCAGCAATGCTGCAATAACAGCCACTATAATGGTAAGAATGACGTTTTTTACCTGTTT
>DASWYT010000176.1:0-7478 GCA_036404835.1 Alphaproteobacteria bacterium
ATGTTCATCACCATCTGGGCCAATATCAAAGCGCATATTTTTTAAAAACTAACTGAGCAAACCCTTGCAGCCCGCCATATAATAAACGGCACGGGAGCGTTTGCCTTTTAAACGGTATTTCACGGCACGGCGCAGGCAACGCAGCAAACCCGTACCGATCAATCCATAGTAAGATACACCACGTCCGTGATAAGCCGCATGCACGATCTTGCGGCTGCGTTCAAAATGATACCCTTTGATGCATTGCACGCGATCCGATGATCCGCTGGATTTTCCTTCGTAATGGATGACGCGGGCCTGGGGGGCCAGGATGATATTATAACCAGCCTTGCGGATACGGGCGCATATATCATCATCTTCGAAATACATGAAGAGTTTCGGGTTGAATCCCTTTACCAGCGCATACACATCGCGGCGGATCAGCATCAACGCACCGGTAATCTGCTCGACGCAGACCGGGCCATCCGGCACGATGGTCGCCGCAACGGCCTTGCGGCAATATTTGCGCTTATAAGGTGCCAGTTGCGGATAATAATCCAGATCATTGTGGAAACAGGATTGTACATCTCCCTCATCATTCTGATGAAGCGCCCCGACCATCCCGGCATCGGGAGCCTGGGCCGCATCCAGCAGATAAACCAGGCAGGCTGATTGCAAAACCGTATCGGGATTCAGCACCAGGATATAATCGGCGGTTATTTTCCGGGCATTGAGATTATGCGCCCGCCCGAAACCCATATTACGGTGCGGCACCGTTATAACCGCATCGGGACGTTCCTGGCGGATCATGTCCAATGTATTATCGTTGCTGCCATTATCGACGACATAGACCGGCACATCCATCGGAATGGAACGCAGACAGGCCGCGATAACACCGGCGCTGTTGAAGGTTACAAGAGAAACGGCAAGTGATGGCATCATGCGGTCTTGCTACGGCCCGTTTGCGCAGCGTACCAGTCCAGCACGCTGCCGATCATGGTATCGACCTGATCATGTTGTGGTTGCCAGCCTGTCTTGGTTTTGATCTTGTCGGCATTGGCCTGGATTTCGGCAATATCCCCCGCACGGCGCGCACCATAGGTTACCGGGAAATCAACCTGGCTGATTTTCCGGGCGCTATCGACCATGTGCTGCACGCTGAGCCCCTGGCCATAGCCGCAATTGAAAATCTCGTTGCTGCCGCCTTTTTCCAGATAGCGTAACGCCGCCAGATGCGCCTGCGCGATATCGCTGACATGAATATAATCCCGCACGGCTGTGCCATCCTCTGTCGGGTAATCCGTGCCATTGACCGTCAATCCCTGCACATCGCCATAAACGGCCTGGGCAATGCGATCAACAAGCTGGAAAGGGTCCTGTGTATACGGGCCGGCGCGCAATTGGGAGTCCGCTCCCGTCACATTGAAATAGCGCAAGGTCGCGTAAGTGAAACCATGCGCCTTGGCACCATCGCGAATAATCTGTTCGGCCATCACTTTGCTGGCCCCATAGGGTGAGTAAGCATTGACCGGCGTGTCTTCATTCACTTCACCCCCCGCTTCGCCATAGACGCTGCAGGTCGATGAGAAGACCAGATGCGGCACGCGGGCCATCGCCATGGCGCGGCATACGCTGATCGTGCCATCAACATTCGTCTTGTAATAATCGAGCGGCAATTTGGTGGATTCCTCGACGCTCAGGCGGGCGGCCAGATGCATAACGGCATGCGGCTGGATAGCGCCGCACAATTCAGCCAGATTCTGGGTGTCGCAAATATCGATGACGTGCAAAGGCACATGGGAGGGCAAAAGCTGGCGTCGGCCACGGGATAAATCGTCAACCACAACGGGACGATATCCGGCTTCACGCAGCGCCAGGACGGTGTGCAGGCCGATATAGCCGGCACCGCCGGTCACCAGGACAATTTTGGCAGATGGATCAGACATGAGGCCATCCTATAACAGCCGGAGCCAAAGGCAAAGGGGTGTTTGCCCAAACGGATAAATAGCTTATATTCGCTTATACTCCGACCCCAGAGGCCTTTATGACATTGAACGACATGCTCTTTATCCAGGTTATCGCCGATTATGGCTCCGCCGATGATATGGCCTTTGCCGAAGTCCGGCAGGCCCTGCGCTATGTGACGCGCGATCTGGTCACCGAGATCGATGTCATGTCCGTCCCGGCCTTTGATACCTATGCCACCGGCTTTGCGCTGGGACAGCTGGCCATTAATCACCAGCTGGGACCACAGCAGCTTTTCTACGTCAACACCGCCCCACGCAAGGATGACAAGGCTGCCCGCACCAATGCGGCCGGTGAAGGACTGGTCTATGCGAAACTGCATAACGGCGTGCGCATCATCGCCGTCAATAGCGGCTATTCCCTGGCCTTTATCACACCGTTCGCCCAGGAGATCCGCAAGATCGATTGCAGCGATGCCGGTTCGCAATTCCGTTCACGCGATATTTTCCCACCGCCATTCGGCCTGTTGGCCCGCGGTGATGAAAGCCTGTTGCGCGAAGATATCAAACATCTGATCCCGCCTATACCGGAAAACGTCATCTGTTACACAGACGGTTTCGGCAACATGAAAACATCGATCAATGCCGCAACGCTGAAAGGCATGGGCCAACAAAAAGCCATCGTCACTATCAACGGCCAATCGCATGAAGCCATTATCGGTGACGGCATCTTCTCCGTCCCGGAAGGCACGCTTGTTTTATCCGCCGGCAGTTCGGGATGGAAAACACCTGATGGCACCGAGATGCGTTTCGTCGAATGCGTCTGGCGCGGTCACAGCGCTGCGAAATTATTCGGCCATCCAGTCGGCGGCAGCGCCATTGAACTGAAAGTGACCGACTGAACATGACGTTGTCAAAACCAAAAGCGCTGACTTCCGACAGCCATATCATGGTCGTTGCGCCGGGCGGCTGGAGCGAACCGGCTTATCTGGAACAATGCGTGCAGAACGCTCAGGAACGTTATAATTTGCGGATCACGTTGCATCCGCAATGTTATCTGCGCGAAGGCAACAGCGCCGGCAGCACCGCCGATAAAATCAAAGCCTTTAACGAAGCGTGGCAGGACCCGACGGTCGATGCGATTTTTACTGCGCGCGGCGGCAGCCGTTCGCTGCATCTGCTCGATGGTCTTGATTGGGACATGATCCGCCAGCAACCGAAAATTCTGTTGGGTTTCAGCGATGTCACGGTCCTGCTGAACACGCTGTACAAGCAAACCAGCATTCCCGGATTCCATGGCCCGCTGCTCAGCATGTTCCATCCGGACAGCACAACGCAAACGGCACGCGAAACATTGGCGTTATTGCGCGGCCATTGGGAAGACCCGCTTTTCCCGTTACAGCATAATTTCACCACTTTACGTCCAGGCGAAGCACAAGGTCCTCTGATCGGCGGTAATCTGTGCATGATTTACGCATTGAGCGCAGCCGGCCAGACCTATGCACCGATCTGGCAGGATAAGATTTTATTGATCGAAGATATCGATGAGGATATCCGTTATCTCGACCGCATGCTGGGGGCTTTGCGCCTGCGCGGCGTGTTCAAACAGATCAAAGGCCTGGTGTGCGGACAATTTACCGGCATCACCGATACCAGCACCTATCCGTTCGGCCGCACCTTTGAGCAATTGATTATCGAACATGTCCTGCCGGACCTGCAGGGCCCTGTCGTGCTGAATGCCCCATTCGGCCATACGCCGGGTAATTATCCCTTCCCGGTCGGCACGCCGGCCATCCTCAAAGCCAATGGCCAGGTCAGCCTGCATCTCACCGAAAGCCCCTTTGCAGAGGCTAAGAAATAGTGTTAATATCTCCGCACTGCGCGCGGGCGTAGTTCAATGGTAGAACTCCAGCCTTCCAAGCTGGTCGTGAGGGTTCGATTCCCTTCGCCCGCTCCAGCCCTTTCATCGTCAGTTATCTCTCCATATTACTTCTTCTAAAGGAATAGGATCAGTAATTTTATTATCTAAAAAGTTTGCATCAGTTTCATCTAAGGTGTCACCTATACCATTTTGAATTTCTTCTTTATTCTCAGGTACGGATTCTTTTTTACATCCACTTAAATTAATAAGAACAAGTAGGATCAGTATGGTTAATGGTTTTTTCATGTTCTATCGACTTTAAATATATTATAAATAACAAGTAGTGCATTTACAAAACGAAAGCTTTAATTGTAATGGTACAAATTATAGCTCATGGATTATTATTTGGTAAAGAGTTTAGAGTTTGTTTGGGATTTTCAAGTAATTTATATTCAATCACTTATTGGCGATATAAACAAACAATTACTTATCCGTGATATCAGAAACTGCCACGAATTACGCCGCTCATCCGATTCCGATATACTGCGTATCCATTATTATTACGCTGTGACAACATGGACGGGCGAACCGATCATTGCCGAACCGGATAAGGCGAAAGATCTGCGCTGGTTCAATCTGAAAGACTTGCCTTATGAACAGATGACAGGTGATGTCTGCGTTGCTTTCCAGGCCGCATTTTCAGGCCGTGCCTTCAGCATTGACGGCTTTGCCGAGAATGATGACACGGGCACAACATGGCTGGCCGCACAAACCGCATAAAGATACAGCGGCCAAAGCCACGATAACCCATAAAATTACGCTAAAGATACACCATTGGAACGCATTGTTTCATATGGATTTTTTACGGTGAAAAGGGAAATGTGAGAAACATCATGTGACGTCACATGACTCACATTTATAACATTATAACAGAGAAATAAGAGGAGGATATTATGCGCATCATTCCAACCCGTATTCACGGCTTGCTTGACTATCTTGTCGGCCTTGCCCTGATTGCCGCCCCGTGGGTTTTCGGTTTTGCACCGGACATGATCGAATATTGGGGTTATGAAACCTGGATACCGCTCATTATCGGTGTCGCTCTGATCCTGATGAGCATCTTCACCAATTACGAATGGGGTATCGAAAAACGCATCAACATGCCGAACCATTTATTGATGGATATCGTTTTCGGTTTCGTGTTAGCAGCCTCGCCATGGGCCTTTAACTTTGCGGAACTGGTTTACCAGCCACACCTGATTGTCGGCCTGGTGATCATCGGTCTGGCCCTGATCAGCCAGCGCGGCCCTGCCCTGCACAGACCGGGCTTTGACGGTATTCTGCACGCGTAAACCGCACGTATGTGAATCATAAAAAAAGAGGCATCAAACGATGCCTCTTTTTTCATTTTGTTATGCTTACAGATTAAGCAGCAACGGTTTCTTCGATCCATTTTTTCAGGTCGGCTTTCGGCAGGCCGCCGACGCGGGTCTGCTTCAGTTCGCCATCCTTGAACACCATCAGGGTCGGGATACCGCGAACGCCGAATTTGGCCGGCGTGTTCGGGTTTTCATCGACATTCATTTTCGCAATGGTCACGCCTTGCAATTCGGTTGCCAGTTCATCAAGGACCGGGGACAGCATACGGCACGGGCCGCACCATTCCGCCCAGAAATCCAGCACGACCGGCTGGGAGGCTTTCAGCACATCCTGTTCGAATGATTGATCGGTAATTTTCATACTCGCCATAGGGATGCTCCTGTTATTTTGTGAAAAGAGGGTCGGGGCACGACTCTTGTCTTCGTCTACCCCCCATGATACATTAATTTATATTCAAAAACTAGAGTGAGGGCTGAGCATGGTCAAGCCACCCGCCACCAATATGACCATTACCCTGCAGCAGAGCGGCGGATCCCAGGCATCCGTCAAGCCACTTGTTGTCGGAGAGCAGATCGTCGTCCATACGAATGCCGCGTCGTCCCCTATCCTGCCGCACCAGCCCGTCGCCCCGGAACAGGATCATCATGCCAACCCATTGGAAACATTATTGGAACAAGCAGGCTTCGCCCTGCGCCCTTCCGAAGGCAATGAACGTCTGCGTGATTTCACCAATGAGCAGCTGGAACTCTTATCCAACCGCTACACGATCAGGCGCTAAATCCTAGTCGCCGACCTCGACCCCGCGTGTGCGCAGGGAATTCTTCAAATATTGATATTCCGCACATTCCGTGGTCTGGCAAATCGCTTTGATCGCCTGCAGATAAACCCGGGCCTGCGCCGTATCATTTTCCTGCAGGGCGATATCGGCCATATAGATATAAGCACCTGTATAACCACGGTCGATGGTCGTCGCCGTTGCGAAAGATTGCTTGGCCTTGTTCAGATCCTTGAGCTGCATATAAGCGACGCCCTGCAGCATATGCGCTTCGGTCAGGCGCACGTCACGCTGGATGATTTTATCCAATGTCGATAGAGCTTCGATATAGCGTCCGCTCTTGATCAAACCGGCCGCCTCATTGATCCGGTCATCGCCGAACCAGATATAGCTTTGAGCCTGGGTGATCGGACCAGCCTGAACGGCATTGGGCAAAGGGGCGGCCTGTGTTCCAGCCTGGGTGGTGGTCGTTGGCACGACTGCCTGGGAAGGAGGCTGCACGACATTCGGCGGGGTGGATTGGCCGCTGCTATTGGCCATCGACATGGAATTGATGGATTGCGCAAAAACCGGTGCCGCGATCACGGCCACCACCATCAACACACTCCCAAATTGACCAAAACGCATCATTCTCTCCCGGGTAAATCTGGCCTTATCCTAAACGATCCGCCCAAAAACCGCAAATTTTCAGTGCTTTCAATTCTGGAACGGTAACATTATCTTTAAATATTGCCTCAAAGATAAAACACAATACCCAAGGCCACTATTATTTTACGGAATAAACATGACGGACCAGACCAGCGCTTTGCACGTCACTTTGTTGGAAAATATCCATCCCCAAGCCTCTGCCCTGTTCAGGGAAAAAGGCCTGAGCAATATCGAAACGCATAAGCCGGCGCTCGATGGTGCGGCTCTGGAAAAAGTGATGCGCGAGAGCCATCTGCTGGGATTACGTTCCAAGACACATGTCCGTGCGCCGGAATTGCAAAAAGCCAAACATCTGGAAGCAATCGGTTGCTTCTGCATCGGCACGGACCAGGTCGATCTGGCGACCGCAACCAAAATGGGCATTCCTGTTTTCAATGCGCCCTATGCCAATACACGTTCCGTTGCCGAACTGGTGTTGGGCCAGATCATTATGCTGATGCGTCGTATCCCGGAAAAAAGTGCCGCAGCCCATCGCGGTGAATGGCTCAAAGGCATTGATGGCGCATGCGAAGTGCGTGGCAAAGTCCTGGGCATTATCGGTTACGGCCATATCGGCACACAGCTCTCCGTTCTGGCAGAAGCCCTCGGCATGCGTGTGATGTTCTATGATGTGATCGACAAGCTTGCGCTGGGCAATGCGCAACGCGCTTTGTCCCTGGAGCAATTGCTCAATCATGCCGATGTCGTGACGTTACATGTTCCTGCTACAAAACAAACCGAAAATATGATCAATGCCGAAACATTGGCCATGATGAAAAAAGGGGCTTACCTGATCAATGCCTCACGCGGCAAAGTTGTCGATCTGCACGCG
>DASWYT010000177.1:0-5427 GCA_036404835.1 Alphaproteobacteria bacterium
CGGTGCATACGCTCAATCATCTGGATGGTTTCGTAATAAGTTTTCATGGCGCAACGCTCCTGCCCGTTGGAAAAATAAAGCAATGTGAAATCAATAAATTGCCCCAGACAGCATAGAGCCGTCTTTTCCAATTTGCAATAAGATAATTTAAAATATACCTAAACCTTTAACCAATTGCCTGAGCCACCCATTGGGCATAAGGTCCGGCTATCCCGGCCACCGGCCAGGCGACAATACAGGGCACATCATAGGAATGAAGCTCGGTCACCCGGGCCGCCACAGCGTCGAACCGGGCCGCCGTGCTTTTGGCCAGCGCCGCGACTTCCTGTTCCTGCTGGATGGCGCCATCCCAGGGGTAAATCGCGGTTACCGGGCTTAAGATGTTCACACAGGCCACTAATTTCTCGGCAACCAGCGCATGGCCGATCCGTTCAGCCTCGGCCCGGTCGGCAAAAGTCATGTAAATAGTAACAATTTCGTCCGATTTCATAGCTTTACACAACATCGGCCACGCTTTATTGTCAAGCCATGCTGACACCACCCGTCATAACCGTTACGAACAGCGCCGACACCAGCCAATGGCATAGCCGTTTTCTGGAGCTGGCGGCGCATGTGGCACAATGGTCGCGCGATCCATCGAAAAAAGTCGGTGCCGTGATTGTCCGCCCGGACAAGACGATTGCCAGCCTTGGCTTCAATGGCTTTGCACGCGGCGTGATCGATGCACCGGAACGCTATGCCGACAAGGCGTTGAAAAACGAGATGGTCGTCCATGCGGAAATGAATGCCATTTTGCATGCACGCGAACCGCTGCATGATTACACGCTGTATGTCTGGCCCTATCATCCCTGCTCACGCTGTGCCGCCACGATTATCCAGTCGGGCATCAAAACGATCTATAGCTTTGCCGGTGAAACTGAAAACTGGAAAGCGACGATTGATCTGGCCCAAAGCATGTTCCGCGAAGCCGGTGTCAAAATCGTTATCCTGGATGATCCCGAGATTACCAAAGCCTATGATGCCAATAGCGGCATGAAGATTTCCGGCTGACCTCCCTATACATCATGCAAATAATGCATAATAATATGCAGCAATAATAAAAGCGTGACACACACGCCAAACCGCCTTAATTTCGGCAAACCACTTTAATTCTTACACATCACGGTCAGTATTCATGGATAAAATTCTCATTCGCGGCGGCAAGCGTCTCTCCGGTACAGTGCATATCAGCGGCGCCAAAAACTCCGCCCTGAAATTGATGTGCGCCACCTTGCTGACGGATGAACCTGTGACGTTGCAGAACGTGCCGGACCTGACCGATGTGCGTACCCTGTCCAATCTGCTGGCTGACCTTGGCACCAAGATCACACTGGACGGCGATGCGTCTGCATCACAAGGTCCGTATGGCCAGGTCATCACCTTCCACACACCAACGCTGGCCAAGCCGCATGCGGATTACGAACTGGTCCGCCAGATGCGCGCCAGCGTCAACACGCTCGGCCCCCTGCTCGGTCGTAATGGTTACGCCGAAGTATCCCTGCCGGGCGGTTGCGCCATCGGTGCCCGTCCGCTCGATCTGCATATGATGGCGATCGAAAAACTCGGTGCCACCGTTACGATTGAAAACGGCTATATCATCGCCCGCGCGCCGGAAGGTGGTTTGCATGGTGGCGAGATCGTCTTCCCGAAAGTCACGAATGGCGGTACGGAAAATGCCTTGTGCGCCGCGGTCCTGGCCAAAGGCGAAACCATTATCTCCAACGCCGCCCGCGAGCCTGAGATCAAGGATCTGGGCGAACTCCTCATCAAGATGGGGGCGAAGATCGAAGGTCTTGGCACGGATACGATCCGTATCCAGGGTGTCGAAAAACTGCATGGCGCCACACACGCCACCGTCTCCGACCGTATTGAAACCGGTACTTATATCATCGCGGCCGCCATCACCGGTGGTGAGCTGGATATCAAAGGCGGCAATGTCGAGCATATCCGCGCCTTCGTCGATAAAGTCCGCGAAGCCGGTGCCGAAATCGAACAGACCAAAGATGGTATTCACGTCAATATGCCACAAGGCAAAAAAATCAAAGCCGTCGATGCGATCACCGAGCCTTTCCCGGGCCTGGCGACCGATCTGCAATCCCCACTGATGGCGCTGATGTGCGTCTCCGATGGTGCATCGATGATCACCGAGACGATTTACGAGAACCGCTTCATGCATGTGCCGGAACTGGCGCGTATGGGTGCGAACATCACTATCCAGGGCAACACCGCCGTGACACGCGGTGTCCAGAAACTTAATGGCGCGAAAGTCATGGCAACCGATCTGCGTGCCTCGATCTCGCTGATCCTGGCCGGTTTGGTAGCTGAAGGCGAAACCTCCGTCAGCCGTATCTACCACCTGGATCGCGGCTACGAACGTCTGGAAGAAAAATTCCGCCTGATCGGTGCCGATATCGAACGCGTATCCGACGACAGCGGCGCAGCAGACGCGGCGGAGTAAATTCTTCCCAGACCACCGGTCATTGCGGGGAGCGTTTTACAGCCTGATCGGATGTTTTGAAAATTTCACTCTGCTGCATGCCCATTATGCTCCGGTTCCTGAACTTGCGCATTAATGTCCGGATATGGCCGTTGTAATTTGCTTTTTCAGCCAGATGTTCCCAAGGCTTGTCATCAGCAAAAAGATACTGAGTTCTCTGCAAATTGCGGAAACCGGCTTTGGGACTTTTTGATGGTGTTACGAAAGCCATGGCAAAGCTTTGTATATAATCGTCACTGTCCTGATTGGGATTGAAATAAGGATAATTCCCTTCTTTCAAACCTTTTTCAATAAAACGCTCACTCAGACTGAGGACCGGAGCCCCGTTAAAATTACGTGAGAAGCTTTCGATCAGGAACGCTTTGCGATTATCTTTTGTCAGGCCCGCATTATAATAATTCGTGATATTGTTAATGGGCTTGTCTGTTCCCTTGACCAAACGGATCGTATCGCTTCCGGCCAGGTCGCCCAATTTTTCAGCTATGAAATCAGCCTGTCTGATGAAAACGTATTTATCGGACTGGTAATAACCGGCCAGTGGCTTGTCCTGCGCCACCTCAGGGATAACAACAGACTTCTCAATGATGATAGGATGCTGTTCATAGTAACTGACGTATTTTGTAATCACATTTATGCCACCGACAATGAGTGCCGTGGCGACACCTATAAATTCACCGCCGGTCATCCCCATATAGGGGTATTTTTGTTGTGGGGCATATTTACGCTTTTTCATGGTCCGTCCTGCATTCTTAATACCTGGCTCATCTTAGCTCCACTAATCGTTATGTCAATATTATTTCACCCTATGGACCCGCCCAAGCCACACCCTGCCGCCCTTGCATATTTCTTAAAAAAAGCTTAAAACAACCACACCATAACTAAACCTGCGTGGATCATGGCTAAAGAAGACCTTATTGAATTTGACGGCATCGTTTCCGAATTGTTGCCGAACACCACCTTCCGTGTCGAACTGGAAAATGGTCACAAGATCATTGCCCATTCTGCCGGCAAGATGCGTAAGAACCGTATCCGCGTTCTCGAAGGCGACAAAGTCCGTGTCGAGATGACCCCATACGACCTGACCAAAGGCCGTATCGTCTTCCGCTACAAAGACACTGGCGCTCCTCCGGTTGGTTTTGCTCCGCAACCGCCTAAAGACCGTTCCTAAGGTATCGCCTTGAGCGCGCGGCTTATACTCGGTTCGTCTTCCCCGCGCCGCCTGGATATTTTGAATCAAATCGGCATGCCGCCTGATGTGGTGGTTGGTGCCGATATCGACGAAACCCCACTTAAAGGCGAATTGCCGCATCTTTATTGCAAGCGTATCGCGCAAGGCAAGAACGATGCATTGGCTTCGCAATATCCTGATGATTATTTAGTGACAGCCGATACAACTGTCGTTGTTGGCCGTCGTATCCTGGGCAACCCGGCCGATGAAGCGGAAGCGTTGCGCATGATGCGCCTGTTGTCTGGCCGCAACCACCGTGTCTATACCGCTGTCGTTGTCCGTGCGCCTGATGGTCGCGTATCGTTACGCCTGGTGGAGTCACGCGTTAAGGTCAAGAATATTGCAGACGCCGATCTCGCCGCTGCGCTAGCAATCGGTGAATGGAAAGGTCGCGCGGGCGGCTATTCCTATATCGGCTATTTCTCACGCTTTATCCAAAAGATGACTGGCAGTTCCTCTGCTATTCTCGGCTTACCGGCCTATGAAACAGTCAATTTACTGACTGGCTTGGGTTATAAAGGAAAATAACATGTCTCAAATCCGGCATGATGTCCTGTATGGTGTCACTCTGGCCGCAGTCATCGGTGAAGATAAACAGCTTTACGCAATTTACGCGCAGCCGGATGATACACGCCCTTACCTACACGATATTTACCGCGCCACGGTCACGCATTATGCCGCCGGGCAGCATGCTTATTTCCTTGACCTCGATGGCACGCATAAAGGCCTGTTGCCCAAGCGTGGCACAATGAGCCTGCAGGAAGGCCAGAAGATCATTGTCTCCATCGAACGCCCGGCCACATTGGATAAACAGGCCCGTTGTGGTCTGGTGGGGGAAGATATAACACTCTTTCCCAAAGATGGCCTGATCGAACGCGGTGCCAACCCGCTGGCACGGGCGCAAAAGGATTATCCGGAGATTACAGCGATTGAATCTGGTTTAGCGGATTTCGACCAGGCAATCCTGGAACTGGCGCAGTCTCATGTCACGCTGGAGAATGGGATCAGCCTGATCATTGAACAGACCGCCGCCCTCACCGCTATCGATTTGAACAGCGCCGGTAACAAACTGAAACCGTATGAAGTGAATTACCGCGCCGCGACCGCCATCGCACGCCAATTGCAGTTGCGCAATATCGGCGGACAGGTTGTCATCGATTTCCTGAAACTGAACGACAAGAAACAACAAGCCGATCTCGACAGCTATTGGCGCCGCCTCACCCGCAATGATAATTGCCAGATCGTTACACACGGCTTCACAAAAATGGGCCTGTTCGAATTCACCCGCGTCCGCCAGGGCCTAAGCCTGGCCGAAGTCTTCGGGTTGATTTCCGCTTAGAATAATTTCAGCTGTTCGCCCTGCGAAGCCGCACTGTCGCTGACAAAGGATTTTAACTGCCCTATGACCGCTTGCTGGTTTTGATCTTGCGGGGCCTGCCATTGCGCCAGCAATTTACGCGCCGTTGGTATCAATGGCTGATAAAGTTCTATCCCTTTATTTTCGGAAAATAATGATACCATCACAGATGCTTTGATCATATTATCCTGTGCCGTCGGCTCGGTCGTTTTCATCAGGGATATGATTTTGAGTCTTTCTTCCGCCGGACTGCTTTGCAGAGCTTTCAGGACACCCATATCCTGCTGCTTACGAAACATGTCTTTA
>DASWYT010000178.1:0-3525 GCA_036404835.1 Alphaproteobacteria bacterium
GGATGGCACGGCAAAACCGATACCAACAGAACCACCCGTCGGTGAGAAGATAGCGGTGTTGATGCCGATCACTTCGCCGCGCAGATTGAATAACGGACCGCCGGAATTACCACGGTTGATCGGCGCATCGGTCTGGATGAAATCATCATACTGGCCGGCATTAATGTTACGCTGGCGCGCGGAAATGATACCTGCAGTCACGGAACCGCCCAGGCCGAACGGGTTACCAACAGCCAAGACCCAGTCACCGACGCGGGCGGAATTGCTGTCACCGAACACGACTTGTTTCAACGGTTTTGCGGAGATGACTTTCAGCAAGGCCAGATCGGTCTTGCTGTCACGGCCGACGACTTTGGCATCCAGTTTGGTATCGTCATGCAGGATGACTTTGATCTCATCCGCTTGGTCGATCACATGGTTGTTTGTCACCACCAGACCTTTGGCGCTGTCGATGATGAAACCGGAACCCAAAGATTGCACCGGCGAGACAGGGCCCGGCTGTTGCAACTGGTTATTGAAGAAATCCTCGAAGAAATCCTGGAACGGCGAGCCTGGCGGGAAATCAGGCAGAGGCACGCCTTGCGGGGTCATCATGGAAGCCGGGTTTTTCGCTTCGATCTTTTGCGTGGTGGAAATATTGACCACGGCATCCTGCACCTGGACGGCCAGATCGGCAAAGCTCATCGGTGCGCCGACCGGTGGGACGACGACCGCAGCGGCAGCAGGCGGGGCGGAAACAGGTGGCTTTACGGTATTGGCGGCCGGGGCAGGGGCCGGTTGGGCGATGGCAGCACTTGCCAGCAGGGATATGGTCAGGGCGGATATAGTTAAGATCTTGAATTGACGCAACATCGGACAATAAGCTCCATATTGAGGACGGCCTTATGAGGAGTAACGCGTCACGCGTCTTCTTCCTGCAAGGAATATTCACTCTTTTTAGCAAAAAGGCCCGGAGCTGGCTAGAGAGCGGATGGCTCGTCCGGCTTATTATCTGCGGTGGCGGCCGCGATCAGGGCCGCGGCAAAGGTCAGGCTTGGCGGCCAGTACAGTTTTTCGATTTTTTCAGTGCGTAAATGGACGATATGGCCCTGCAATTGCTGGTATTCCAAAGCCGGGTAAATATGCTGGTGCTGTTCGAGCAAGTCTGTGGCGGCTTCGACGGTGATCCAGAACTGGTCTTGGCCATCGGCCTGGTATTCGATTTCCGGCACGACGGCGGAACCGATATCGACCGTGTCATGCGGTTCCAGATCGTCTTCTTTCTTCTCTGATTTCTCGTCTTCTTTTTGCGGCTGTTGTTGTTCGCGTTTGACAGACTGAACCGTATTCACCGGTGCCGTCCGCATCGTATCGTGCGGCGGGGGCGGAGGTGGGATGCGGTTGATGGTGTCGTTCAGGATGAAACCTCGGTAATGGCGGCGGTCCGGATCGTACCGGGAATGGCTTTTAACGCATTCAAGACGGAATGCTCATCGGCAATCGGTGTGTCCGTGTCAATCACAACATACCCGATCTTGTCGTCGGTTTGCAAATATTGTGAGGCAATATTGAGATTATGCGATGAGAAGACATCGTTGATTTTCGCCAGAACACCCGGCTGGTTGTGATGCACATGGCGGAAACGTTTGCCTTGCAACAGGGGCGGCAGGACCACTTGCGGGAAATTCACCGCACCGGCGGTGGAGCCATGCAGGATGTAACGCAATAATTTCTCGGCGACATCGAAAGCGATATTTTCTTGGGCTTCCAATGTGCTGCCGCCAATATGCGGCGTCAGGATGACGTTCGATAAATTTTGCAAAGGCGTGTGCAGCATATCGGTTGTGCTGTGCGGCTCTACCGGGAAAACATCGATGGCAGCGCCGCCAATATGGTTGTTGCGCAATTGCTGTGCCAGCGCATGCAAATCGACGACCCGGCCGCGCGATGCATTGATCAGGTAAGACCCTTTTTTCATCATCGCCAACGTTCCGGCATTGATCATATTTTCGGTTTGTTTTGTTGCCGGGACATGCAATGTCACCACATCGGCGTGATTAAGCAATTGCTCCAGAGACACGGCGCGTTGCGCATTGCCCAGCGCCAGCTTGTCGATCACGTCATAGAACATCACACGCATGCCGAGCGCTTCGGCCAGGACGGAGAGTTGCGTGCCGATATGGCCATAACCGATAATGCCCAGGACTTTGCCACGCACTTCGCACGCACCATCAATGCCTTTCAGCCATTCACCGCGATGCGCTGCAGCACTTTTCTCCGGGATACGGCGCATCAGCATAATGATCTGGCCCAACACCAGTTCGGCGACGGAACGTGTGTTGGCATAGGGCGCATTGAAAACAGGAATACCCATTTTGGTTGCGGTCGCTAAATCAACTTGGTCCGTGCCGATACAGAAACAACCGATCGCTTCCAGATGTCTGGCTTTTTGCAATTCCGGCGCACGCACATGTGTCTTGGAACGCAATCCCAGCAAATGGCTCTCGCGCATCACTTTTTCCAGAGCTGCGCCATCAAGTGCAGGTTTATGCGTTTCGATATTGCCCAGACCCTTTTCTCTGAACAGGGCAGAGGCCTGGGGGTGGATATTTTCCAACAAAGTGACGTGCAAAGCGCTGGTCTGGTCCGTCATAGTTATTCCGTAAAATAATAGTGGCCTTGGGTATTGCGTTTTATCTTTGAGGCAATATTTAAAGATAATGTTACCGTCCGTGAATTGAAATCACTGAAAATTTGCGGTTTTTGGGCAGATCGTTTAGGATAAGGCCAGATTTACCCGGGAGAGAATGATGCGTTTTGGTCAATTTGGGAGTGTGCTGATGGTGGTGGCCGTGATCGCGGCTCCGGTTTTTGCACAATCTATCGATAATTCCATGTCGATGGCCAAAAGCAGCGGCCAATCCACCCCGCCGAATATCGTGCAACCCCCTTCCCAAGCCGCTGTACCAACCACCCAGCCGGCAACCCAGGCTACCCCTTTGCCCAATGCTGTTCAGGCTGGTCCGATCACCCAGGCACAAAGCTATATCTGGTTCGGTGATGACCGGATCAATGAGGCGGCAGGCCTAATCAAGACCGGACGCTATATCGAAGCCTTATCGACATTGGATAAGATCATCCAGCGCGACGTGCGCCTGACCGAAGCGCATATGCTGCAAGGCGTCGCCTATATGCAGCTCAAGGATTTGAACAAGGCCAAGCAATCCTTTGCAACGGCGACGACCATCGATCGCGGTTATACGGGTGCTTATATCTATATGGCCGATATCGCCCTGCAGGAAAATGATCCGGCCCAGGCCAGGGTTTACCTGCAGGCAATCAAGGCGGTCTGCCAGACGACGGAATGTGCGGAATATCAATATTTGAAAAATTCCCTGCGGACGCGCGGGGTCGAGGTCAGCGACTAGGATTTAGCGTTTGATCGTGTAGCGGTTGGATAAGAGTTCCAGCTGCTCATTGGTGAAATCACGCAGACGTTCATTGCCTTCGGAAGGGCGCAGGGCGAAGCCTGCTTGTTCCAATAAT
>DASWYT010000179.1:0-3011 GCA_036404835.1 Alphaproteobacteria bacterium
CCGTCCATCATGGGCGGTGCTATCAAAGCACGTTAGCCAATGCTCTCTATAACTTGTCGGGCCACCCTGTTATAAATTATTCCAAGATATTGATATCTGGTAATATTCCGCATTTTTCAGAAATGCAGCCCTCTCAAAATACTCCTATAAAATTGGAACCTTTACCGTATGATTTGTCCAGGCGTAATCTTGGTCATGACAAGCTGGTTAAGGTTTTAACGGAAGCGGGTTGGGACATGGTATCCCAAAGAGGCAGTCATTTTAATTACCAGCCTAAATTGGATGGTTTTAAAGGTAGCTTTGCGATTACGCACCATGGTGGCCGGGAGAAATATCAGTCCGCTAAACAGACGCAACGTTACCTGAGGAATTTAATGAAGGTTAACCATGACCCTGAGGCTCAGGGCGTTATTACGCATTTACAGGGGTGTTTCATCGAAGCGTTAAAATTATAAAGCCGATTGTGCCGGTAAATATTCCCCTGTAAGTTCCTGTGGTAGACTTACCTAAGGACCTTGGCACTATGTCATTTTTGCGCGCGACCTTCACCATCGGGGCGATGACCATCATCAGCCGTCTGCTCGGCTTTGTCCGTGATGTGCTCTCGGCCAATATTATGGGTGCGGGTCTGGTCGCGGATGCGTTCTTCGTTGCGCTGAAACTGCCGAACTTTTTCCGCCGCATGACAGCCGAAGGTGCCTTCAGCGTGTCTTTCGTGCCGCTTTTCACCCGCACCTTGCAGGAAGACGGGAAAGATGCCGCGCGTGAATTCGCCTCCCAGGCGATGATGTGGATGTCGGCGATCCTGATTCCGGTATCCATCCTGGCGATCATCTTCATGCCGCATGTGATTTTTTTGATCGCACCAGGCTTTGATACGGACCCGGAACGTTATGCGCTGGGTGTGACTTTATCGCGTATCACGTTCGGCTATCTCTTCCTGATGTCACTGGTGGCCTTGCTGGGTGGTATCCTGAACACGATGGATCGTTTTGCACCCTTCGCGGCGGCCCCGATTGTCTTTAATGCGGTAATGATCGTGATGCTGGTCTTTGCGACACCGATCCTGCCAACAGCAGGTCATGCGCTGGCGATTGGCGTGTTGCTGGCCGGTATCCTGCAATTTATCTGGATGGCTGTGCATCTCTATAAGCTTGGCTTCCACATCAAATTGCAACGTTTGCAACTGACGCCGAAAATCAAGCGCCTGTTCAAACTGATGGGTCCGGGCATTATCGGGGCCAGCGCCGTGCAGATTAATCTGCTGGTCGATATTATCCTGGCGTCGATGCTGCCAATCGGTGCGGTATCCTATCTTTATTACGCAGACCGTCTGAATCAATTGCCGCTGGGCCTGATCGGGACGGCCGTCGGGACGGCGCTCCTGCCGAAACTGGCATCCAAATTTACCAGTAACGATCATCAGGGTGCCGCGTTTCTGTTCAACCGGGCCCTGGAACTGACGTTGTTGCTGACTATTCCTGCCGCCACCGCTTTGGCCGTGATGCCGCATGAAATTATCGCCGTGCTGTTCGAACGCGGTGCTTTTACAGCCCATGATACGGCGAATACGGCGCGAGCTCTGTTTGCGTATGCGCTGGGCCTACCGGCCTATGTCGCGATCAAGATTTTCGCCACCAGCCTCTATGCCAAGGAAGACACAGCAACACCGGTGAAGATCACCGTGATCTGCGTTGCGTTTAATACGGTGCTGGCTTTGCTGTTGATCAAGCCGCTGGGCCATGTCGGGTTGGCGCTGGCGACGACGGTGGCGGCATGGCTGCAACTGGCGATCTTCATGGTGTTGATGCTGCGTCAGAAACATATTGGCTTTGACGCGGCGTTGCAAAAAAATATCGCCAAGACGGTGATCGTCTGCGTGCTGATGGCGCTGGTGCTGATCTTTACCCGCATGGGTGTGCAGGGCTGGATCGATGAGACAGGCCTCAAGCGCCTGATCGGCGTTGCGATCATGATGGCCCTGGGCGGCGGCGTTTTCCTGGCCGCCATGTTTGGTTGGCGTGTGGTCGATCTGAAACAATGGCGCGATTATTTTATTAAAGGCTAACAGCCAATCAAGATAAGAAAGAGTAAGACAATGGGACGTATTTTATCAGGTATGCAGGCAAGCGGTAACTTAACGCTGGGAAATTATCTCGGTGCTTTAAAGCCGTGGGTCAAGATGCAGCACGAACATGAAACATTTTTCTGTGTTGTTGATTCACATGCCATTACGGTGCCGCAAGACCCAAAGGCTTTGTATCATAACAGCCTGGAAGCGATTGCCGCTTATATCGCGGCAGGTATTGATTATAAGGAAAGCGCTGTCTTTCTACAGTCTCATGTCAAGGAACATGCGGAACTTGGCTGGATCATGCAATGTTATACACCGATTGGCTGGTTGAAACGCATGACGCAATTTAAAGACAAGGCCGGTAAGAACCAGGATTCAGTTCCAACCGGATTGTTCACGTATCCTGTCCTCATGGCAGCTGATATTTTTCTGTATGATACAACGCATGTGCCTGTTGGTGATGACCAGAAGCAACATGTCGAATTGGCGCGTGATATCGCGATTTCATTCAATCAGCGTTATGGCACAGAATGTTTCGTCGTGCCGGAACCAAGTATCCCGCCACATGGTGCCCGTGTGAAATCCTTGCGTGATGGCACTAAGAAAATGAGCAAGTCCGATCCATCCGATATGAGCCGTATCAATCTGATCGACGATGCCGACACGATCCGTGACAAAATGAAAAAAGCGCGGACCGATACGGGTGTCATGCCGTCCGTCGGCGAAGATCTGAAAGAACGCCCCGAAGTACAAAACCTGATCGAGATTTATGCGTCATTGACAGGTAAGACAATGCAGGACGTCATTACGCAATATGAAGGCAAACAATTCGCGCCATTTAAAACTGATTTGGGGGAATTGATCGTGGAACAAGTTATTCCAATCGGTACGCGGATGAAAGAATTGCTCAATGATAAAGCAGAGTTGGATAAGATTA
>DASWYT010000180.1:0-15923 GCA_036404835.1 Alphaproteobacteria bacterium
AGCGTTTATGCAGCCTGGCCGATCTCTATTGCAGTTATGAGAAGGGTGTTCTCGTTATTAAAGATGTCGAGACATTCAACGTCGCCTTGCCACCGCTGGCGGGTGACAATTACGACCAGTTCCTCAACGGTATCAAGAACGTGACCGGTCGTGATGCCTATGTGGACAGCACCACGCGGACGCTGATCTATTCCTCGTCGCATCGTAACAATGAACGCGCCCGCGATTACTTTGATCGCATGCGCACCAATACGGCGTTGATCGTGTTTGAAACGCAGATCTGGGAAGTCACGCTGAATAACGGCAATAACACCGGTATTCGCTGGGAAGCATTGGATGTCACGAATTTGCCGGGAAACTCCTCCAATACGATTACCAATGGCAATCTCGGTTTGAATGCCGGGACGACCAGCCCGGATATCGCGAATGCTGTCACCGGTGGTATTCGTTATCTCAGCGGCGACCTGAACATGAATGTCGTGCTGAATTTCCTCTCGACGCAGGGTGCGGTCAAGACGATCTCGCAACCGCAAATTACCGTCTTGTCCGGTTCCACCGCGAAATTGCGCGTGGGTAACAGCCAGAAATATATTTCGACGATTACACGAACCGCCGGTCTGAACGCCTCGGGTGATAATCTGTCGCTGACGACCGATACGCTGGAAACCGGTTTGAATATGGAGATCAACAGCGCGTGGGATAATGCAACGGTCTACGGCAATCTGAAACTGGACCTGCAGAATCTGGTGACGTTAAAGGAAGTCAGTGTGGGTGGCGCGAATGGTTCAACGATCCAGCTGCCGGAAACATCCGAACGTAATATTGAAACACGTATCCGTATCCGTCCAGGTGACTCACTGATCATTGGTGGTATCGTCCAGGAAGTTGATAATCTGGATAAGAAAGGCATTGGCGGCATGACGCCGTTCCTGCCGACCAGCCGTAATGCCACAGCCCGTAATTCTGAACTGGTTATCATGATGCGCCCGCATGTCGTGGTCTATACCGACAAGCCGCCAAGCGATGCCGTGTTGTTGAATGATGGCCTGTATCTCCAGAACCCGATCGATAAGAGTACGGTTCCGGCCGTGAATGTCATGTCATCTGATAAGGATGGCGTGCCCACCAAAACCACATCGACGAAGACCACCACGATCCAGAAAGAGACGTTGCGTTTGACCGTGACCGATTCTGATCCGGCGACCAAGTCGGTCCCTGTAAAACCGCGTCCGGTACCATCGGCGGTGGTTCCTCCACCAAAGGCCGTAGCTAAGCCGACGCCACTATCGCCACAACAGGTGCAACAGCTCAAGCAAAAGCAGAAACCACGTGGTGCGGCCACACCGGCCCCGAGCATGTCGCAATATCTGAACGATCTGGCCCCGACTCAGATCGCACCGACCCGTTAAAAGCGGTTGATTTAGGTTCTCTTTTTAACTTTCTTAAAGCTTTTGCAGCTAAAGCTATAATGAGGGTTCTTGTCTGAAGAGCCTACCGGGATTCCTATGACACAAAAATATTATACATATAAATGTAAGTCGCAAAACGGTCTGGTTCGCTTATTCTATGCGGCCTGTCTGGTCATGTCTGTTTTCACCATGCCTATGGCACATGCGCAGATCAGCGCGTTCGAAGACCCTGCGATGGGTAACAGCAGCACCAACACGGAATTCGTGCCGCGCAAGGATGAATTTGATGGCGGCGAGATTGGCCAAAGCCAAACCGCACAAGTCGTCACGCTCTTCCGCAATGCGACCAGTACACCGATCACGATCAGCCGCATTCAGTTAGTGCCATCCTCTAATGTTGCCGCTGTGATCGGCAGCGATCAATGTTCCGCCGAACCGGTGAAGCCGGGCGTTGAATGCGCCGTGACGGTCAGCCTGACGGGTCAGGGCACGGGCAAGTTCCGCGTTGGCATGTTGGTCTCACACAGCGGCAAGACACGTCTGACCAATGCGGCGATCATCGGAACGGTCGGTGCCGGAACAGGTACGAAGAATGGTTTGCAAAGCGAGATTGAATCGTTCCCTGATGATCTCAATTTCGGCACAGTCACTACCAGCGCACCCTTGGTGCGTTCCTTGGCCTTGCGCAACAGTACGGGCGCATTGATCAAAGTCACGAATATCCAGCTGGCTGCGTCGCCGAGTAGCGGTTTCCAGGTCTCTGCACCGAAATGCAAGGAATTGAAACCAAGCCAGGCCTGTGTTGCCACCGTGACATGGACGCCAACCACCCAGGGTGTCGTCGAAGGTGTTATCGTCCTGCGTCATGATGGTCCGAGCGGCGCCATGCGTGTCGGCCTGAAGGCTGAATATAATCCGAAGAAAATGGAAATTGCCGGACGTTTCGCCAGCGCCGTGCCGGGCGAGGGCTTGTTGATTTCCGACCAGGATAAAA
This sequence comes from Alphaproteobacteria bacterium, assembly GCA_036404835.1. Taxonomy (GTDB): domain Bacteria; phylum Pseudomonadota; class Alphaproteobacteria; order Micavibrionales; family SZUA-601; genus DASWYT01. Next base: position 2,404 of record DASWYT010000180.1, read on the forward strand.
TCGATTTCGGTGAAGAAGTCGATGGCGCTGCATCGATCACGGTCAGCCTGGTCAACCAGGGTGACAAGGAACTGACATTGAACACCGTCAAACTGGCTGGTTCGGATAATGGCTTGTCCTTATCCACCACCGATTGCCGTCGCGGCACAGTGCTGTCCGTTGGCGAGGCTTGCGTCCTGACGGTAAACTGGCAACCGCGCCGTATCGGTCCGGTGATCGATGACGTCCAGATTTTGCACACAGGTTCACGTGGTGTGCTGGTTCTGCCGGTGCGTGGGACAGCCGAACAGCCTGTCAGTTCCGCATCCGGTCCGTCCATCGCTTATCCGGAATTGCCGGATATGCCGAAACTCTCTGGCGGCAAGCTGGATGAAAGAGTGCTCAAGGCAGCCGGTGTGGAATCCTCTGTTGTCAGAACGGCACCGCTTCCGGCGGAACGCAGTGCCGCTTTGAATGCTGATAACGTCACGCCATCGCTGGATGGTTATCGTATCAGTTCGGTCAGCAATGATCATGCGATTGTCGCTGGTCCGAAAGGTCGTCTGATTATCAAGAATGACGTCCCGCAAGTGATTGCCGGTGTACGCTGGACCCCGCATATCGTTGAGGAAGGTGTCGAACTGTCCAGTGGCCGCAAAGTGGTTCTGTTGTTGTTTGATCGTTCCCTGACGGTGATGCAGTCGATGGGGGCCACCAGTGGCGTCCAGGGTGCCTTTGGCGACACGAATATGAGCACGATCAGCAACGTCAACACCTTGTCCGGTGCTGCTGTCACCGCTACGCCGACGGCAGTGGGTGCCAATGGAACGGGAACGAATACGCAAACTTCAAACGTGCCGGGCCGTTACTAACGCTCTGCAGATTGACCATGGAACGGGATGAACGATTTACGCTCAAAAGATAATACGCAGGAAGGCCGCGAACGCTATCTGGACATGGTCCAGCGCGAACGGCAGATGCTGAGCGAAAAAGGGATCAACCGTTCCATCGAACAGCTTTTGACGGCCGCCGGCGGTTATGAATCCGGCGACCGCGATAATGACAAGACGTTACGCGATACCGCCACCGGCGATCAGTTGCGCAGTATCGTGCCAGTGCAGTCCTGGATGCCGTTGAACGTGCATCTGGTTGGCCTGCATAACGGCATTCTGCAACTGGCACCGGTTTACGATCTGAACGAACGCCAGAAAGAAAATCTGGTGGCAACAATCCGCCGTTGCGGTTTCCAGGTCGAAGACGTACAGATTCAATTGTGGGACCGTGGTGAATTGCTAGAGCAGATGCGCCGTGTCCATGACAACTCGGCGGAACGTTGCGAGACAACATTGTCGTCCTGGTTGCGCGATCTCGATAATGGCCTGTTACTGAATGCTTTCGTCAAGGACCTGATTTCAGAAGCGTTGCAATTGCGCGCGTCTGATATTCACATTCTGCAGGATAATGCACCGGATTCCCCGAACTGGCTGAAATACCGCGTCGATGGCGACTTGATCCCGATGCATTTGCTGCCGGCTGATGCTATGGCCCGTTTGACGACGGTGTTGAAACGTGATGCCGGCCTGAACTTTGGTGACCGTCGTACACCGCAGGATGGCCGTATCACCTTTATGTGGCAGGGCCGCAATATCGATATTCGTGTGGCGTCCGGTCCGCAGGGCCAGGATGGCGAAAAACTCACGATGCGTTTGCTTGACCGCGCTGCTTTGAAAAACTTCGATGATTTGTTCAGCCGCCACCCGGAAGTGGGTGATGCGCTCAAACGGATTCTGAACCCACAGGTCAAAGGTGATGGCGGTCTGGTGCTGTTGTCCGGTCCGACCGGTTCCGGTAAATCGACAACATTGTACGCGGCCGTCCAGCAAATTGACCGCCGCCGCAAGCATGTTCTGACGATTGAAGATCCGATCGAATATGAATTGCGTTATGCGACGCAATGGCAGGTGGCGGCGGGCCGCAAAGGGGCCGAGTTTGCCGATCTGATCCGCGCCTCCATGCGTCATGATCCGGATTACATTATCATCGGTGAGATGCGTGATGGCGAAACGGTTGAAACCGCGTTGAAAGCGGCTGAATCCGGCCACACCGTTATGTCCACCATCCACGCCGACAGTGCAATCCAGACATTGGAACGTCTGCGTTCCTTTATGCCGCCGGAAAAAGACCGGGCCTCGACTTATACATTGGCACAACAGATACGCTGTATTCTGAACCAGCGCCTGATCAAGGTTTTGTGCCAGGGTTGTGCCACGCCGGTTAATGCCGGTGATATTCTGACGGCCGATGAATTGCAAAATCTACATCTGCAACATTATGATTCTGTGCGCCGTCATAATCCGAATGGTTGCGATATTTGCAGCCGTACCGGTTATTACGGCCGTACCTTGTTGCTCGAAGCCTTGCTTGTCGAAGGCAATGATGCGGTCCGTAACAATATTTATAAAGCAATGATGACCAACACGGCAGAGGTCGCAACCCTGCCGGGTGTCAAACTATTCTCCCGTGGCGATAATATCCGCAAACTGGTCAAAGAAGGTTACATCGATGCCCGTAACGGCTTGCTGCAATTGCAATCGCTGCAGGAAGACGAACTGAACAGGATATCCCTCTGATGCAGCAATGGCTTGCCACCTATGCCGTTGATACGCGTTCCGGGCCAAAAAAGGTCACGAAGACCTATTGCCTGCCGACGATTGGCGATGTACGCCAGGCCGTGATACAGGAAGGCGGCTATGTGTTGAGTATCCGCCAGCATGACCGTTCCGTTTTCGAACGCTTACTGGCGCGTTCCAGCTGGTGGCAGGTGCAGTTGCTGCGTGGTATCCAGTTCCGTTCCAGCATGACATCGCCCAGCGTGGCGTTGTGGCGTTTGATCGAAGCGGAAAACAACCCGCGCAGCCAGAACATCCTGGCACCGGCGCGTGAAGCTCTGGCCCGTGGTCTGGGTGTGATCGATGCGCTGAAAGCCTTGCAGATGTTCGACCATTCTACCCTGGCGATTCTGGGAGCCAGCGAGCGCAGTAACAAATTGCAGGAAGGCATTCCGCAGGCGATCCGCAACATTACGCAAAAACGCAAGAATATCGCCAAGATCGCCGGGACACTGGGCTGGATCGGCTTTGACCTTTTGTCCATCGTGCAGGGTTTGCAGATGGGCCGTACCATGATTCTGAAATGGTTTCGCGGGAATGCGCCAAAAGATGCCGAGGCCGCCGCCAAGTTCAATCATACGGTCGATAATCTTGAAACATTGTGGACGGTGTTATTGTGGTTTGCGTATGCGGCGACGGCCTTTCTGGTCTGGTCAATCCTGTCCTTCTGGCTCAACCGCGGTAAGCGTGATTTCCTCGCAGCGAAGCTGGTGCGTAAAGTGCCCATGGTCGGCTCTTATTTGCGTGACCTGGCTTTTGCGGATTCCATGATGGCGGCATCCCGCATGATCAAGGGAAATGTCTCGATTACCGATGCGCTGCAACAATCGGCAGAGGCCAGTAACGTGCCGGAAGTGTGTAATTTCTGGGTGGCGGCTTATAATGATTTGTCCCGTGGTATTTCCCTTGGTGCGGCGATGGACCGTCCGCCTTTGTCACGCAGCGAACGTATGGAAATCATGACGGTCAGTGATTTGTCCCAAATCGCCACCGTTCTGGAATCGATTGCCGATATTCGTGCGCAATCAGCCCAAACAAAGAACAGCCTCATCGTCTGGGGCGCTTTTATTTTCACCGGTCTTTATCTGCTCATCGCCTTTGGTAGTGCGATCTATGCGCTCCAGCTGATGAATTTCAGCATGGACAGCATGATGGATCAGATGATGCAGCCTGGAGGTTAGACTTATGGATTCGCTTATGCCCCAATCTTCTGTATCTCAATCTTCCGACGAGATATTGCGTTCGGCACCGATGGATAAAGCGGTATTGCGCACAGATGCTACTTTTACGGAAGCCAAGGGTCTCACGCCGCATTTGCCGAGCGATATTATCGGCGGTTCCGTGCCGGCCATTATGGGTCTGGAAGAAGAAGCGGTCTGGAATGCGGCCTCCCAGGCCTGCGGCACAGACCGCGTGCATTTCGCTTATACGGTGGCGGACGGGCGTTGCTGGTACCTGGCTGTGCCATCGAGTGCCCTGGCCTCGCATCCTGATACATGGTGTCCATTGGCGGCCGCCTTGCCAGGCAATAGCGAATATTGGGACCGCGAAAGTGTCTATGTGTTCGAACAGGATGGTGTCGCTGCCGGTTTGCGATGGGACCAGGATACAGGCCGCATGCAGATCTATGCCGGTCCGGCGCGTGTCATCCTGCCACGTCTGCAAAGCCTTGATGCCAACTTCCTGACGATCAGTGCCGAAAAGGCGACCCCGGTGTCATGGCGCAACCTGTCCCTGCAGGCGGAGAAATTATCCCGTCAGACCGTCAAATGGCTCTTCTGGACAGGTGCATCGACGGCTATGATCTGTCTGGCCCTGTGGATCATAACCCATCTGGCCGTGTCCTTCCTCCGTCCGAACGTTACGGTGCTGGAACGGGAAACTGCACATGCGACCGAGAAATTGATGATGGAAGCCGCTCAACTGACCCGCAGCGACGCGGAACGGCATTTTGTCCGTATCCAGGAACTTCTGGGTGATTTGCAGGGTCTGGGCGGCACGCTGATCAAATATGACGTCACCGGCAATAATGTGGTCTGGGAAGCGGTTATTCCATCGGCCTCGGGCGGGGCCAACCTGGCCAGTTTAGGGGCTAAAGCTGTCGGCAGTGAGGCGGATGGGCGGGTCCGGATTCAAGGCACCCGCTAAAGGACTTTAAACCCTTTATAAATATGGCTAACCTATAATCGATCTGTATGAAAAGTAATTTATCCTCTTTATCCCCTCAATTAGTGGCCCTGCGCGACTTTGACTGGCGGCGCCTGCAGCGTTTTACCGAACCGCAGGCGATGAAGGATCTCGACCAGTTTCTGGATAATCTGCCCCAACGGGCCGGAAAGAATGCCCTGATGATTGCCGCGGCGATCTGGTGCCTGGCTGCTATCGGCCTGTTCCTGGTATTTCACAATGCCCAGTCGCTGAAAGATATCCAAAAACAGCTCTCCATTGCCGAGGGAACCCTTATTACGGTGCCTAAACTGACCTATAATCCGATTGAGGCCCAAATATTAAGGCCAACGCTCGAAAAACTTAAAAAAATTTACCCATCGCTAATAATTGAAATGCAGGATGGTGTTGCAATCAGTGTTAAAGCCTCGACGACACGTGATTTTCCAGCCTGGCGGGCGGCTATCGGCGATATCGCTTATGGCGGCCAGGGATGGAAAATAGGAGTCAGAACGCTTTGTGCCGGGCGCGACTGCAAAGGGGAGCCTTTACAAGCTTCACTCCTGGTGCAGAATGTTGATATTCAAATACCCGAGGCATCCATCGAGGATGCAGCGGCAACGGAACAAAAAGAAACGCCTTAACAATTTTCTTTCAGGAGAAACCACACCATGTTAAATCGCTCCGTTCAACGTAAGGAAACAGAACGTGGTAACGCGTTGTTCCTGATCTTGATTGCGGTTGTTTTATTCGCAGCGCTGTCGTTTGCGATTACACAATCCAACCGTTCCACCGGTAGTTCTGCCGGTGAAGAAACCAATACGGTTTCCGGTTCCAACGTCACACAATATGCATCCGCCGTGCGTACGGGTATCACCCGCATGCTGGTTCGCGGTAATGTGCTGGAAGATTTGTTCTTCGATCAGCCGGGCGATTCCGGTTATACCACGAACCCGACCCGTCAGGTCTTCCACCCGCAAGGTGGTGCCGTCGTGTTCCAGTCACCCGACAGCAATCTGGTTGAAACCGGTGGTCAATGGTACTTCTTCTTCGCCAACGTAAAAGACATGGCGACAAGCTCACTTGATGCCGTGGCCGTTCTGACAAAAGTGAAGCGTGGTGTCTGCCAGCAGATCAACCGTAATATCTTTGGTTCGACAACGGTCAGCCCGCTGGGTACGGCCATTACGGATGCAACGATCGTTGCAGCAACCTATAACAGCGCTTCACCGGTTGCCAACACATTTGATTTCGGTACGACCCCGAACAAACCATATGGTTGCTTCACCAGTGATTCCGGTACCCAGTTCAACTACCTGCATGTTCTGGCTGAACAGTAAGAACAGCAGCTTTATATGATTTGAGAAGTGGCCGTGCGATCATCGCATGGCCATTTTTTTACCCCGGTGTGAATGGAAATAAGAATGAAAACGTATATCCGCTTATCCGCTCAGGCAAACACATCCCAGTCCGGGAATGTCTTGTTTTACATTCTGATTTGTGTCGCGCTGCTGGGGGTGCTGACTTATACGATGAGCAGCGGCGGCCAGGAACAAGCCGCTGGCGCTTCTGCCTTCAGGATGTCGGAGGATATCAAAGCACAGGCCCAGGGCATTCGGTCGGCCTTGCTCGAATGTGTGCTGGTTCAAAATGCGCCTTATCCCGCGCAACCTGGTTCAGGCGATCTGGCTGACGCGCAATGCGATATGGCGTCGGGTGGTGCGCAGAGCATCTTTACGGCGCAATCGGCCCGCGCTCTGCCGCTGGCACCGAACCCATTCGGTGATTGGAAATATACCAATACGACCAACAGTTTCATCAAGGCATCCCTGATCGTGCCCAGCAACCGTGCCAGTTCGGCTACGGTGCGCAATGTGCTGGTCGGTCTGGCGGAATCGTTCCATGCGCCGCAAACCGGTGCCAGCACCCATATCTATCAAAACCAGGAAGTCTGCATTATCGAGACAGGGACGGTGGCCGAGTTCCATGTCTGCCTGAAAAGCTCCACGGGCCTGTGTGGCAAAGCCGCGCCGAACAACCAGAGTGTCGGCAACGATCCGTGCAACCCATAGAAATTTGTGATATAATGAAGGCATGAGGGACGACTCTCATCCATGATTTCCTGCCGGGACGACCCGGATATGACAGGAGGTTATCATGGCTTGGTTCGCATTGTTGCTGGCGGGATTGTTCGAAGTGGGCTGGTCATTTGCCATGAAGCAATCGCAGGGCTTCACCCAGATTATCCCCACCTTCCTGACCCTTATCCTGATGCTGGTTAGTTTCGGATTACTCGCTTTTTCCATGAAGACATTGCCGTTAGGAACGGCTTATACGATCTGGACCGGCATCGGTGCCATCGGGGCTGTTGTGATCGGTGTGATGTTCCTGGGAGAACAGCTGAATGCCGTGCGCGTGATGGCTGTCATGCTGATTGTTTCAGGTCTGGTCCTGATGAAACTGGCCGCGCCGGAATAATCGTGTGTTAGTGGAAGGTCTTGGTGACGGCATCCAGTGATGCGTCGATCTCGGCGGATTCAATACCGTTCTTGTCCAGCTGCACTTGCACACGGCTCAGCGCGGCCTGGACGGTGGCTTCACGAATAGCTTCGATCACGTCACGCTCGGCACGCTGGATGCGCAACGTGGCGCTGGCTTCCTGGCGTGAGATGGCTTTCTGGATATCGGCCTGGGCCTGGGTGATCAGGCTTTGCGCACGTTGCTCGGCGGCCTTGATCAGGTCGGCGGCTTCTTCCTGCACTTCATCATATTTAGCCTGGTATTCCGCCAGCAATTTTTGCGCCTCGGTATACAGGCTTTCGGCTTCTTCCAGACGGATGCGGATCGTGTCGGTACGACGATCCAGTGCTTCCGCCACAGGCTTACGCGCCTTGACGAAAATAAAGGCAAAGCACAGGACGGTCGAGACGGCGACCCAGAAATGCGTATCGTGAATCAGATGCTCGATCATGCGGCGCGTCCTACTTTGGCCGGGAAGACGTCCCGGATAATTTCATCAGCCAGTTGAGCGGCCTGTTTATCGACATTCTGCATGATGAGTTGTTTCTGCGCATCGAGACGGGCTTCCGCAATCTCGGTATCATGCTGGATTTTCTGCATCGCGTCATTCAACGCCTGGTCGTGTTTCTGGCGGATAGTCTCAGTTGTTTCCACCAGAACGTTTTTGGCTTTGGCTTCGGCCTGACGCAGGGCGATATCGTAATTGATCTTGGCATCTTCGGCCAGATGGCGCACTTCAGCAGCCTGGCGCAGATGATCATGCACGAAATGGTCACGCTCTTTTTGCAGATCGGCAATACGCGGTAAGGCGAATTTTGCCATCAGCACATACAGGGTGATGCCGGTGAGGGCGAGCCAGAAAAGCTGGCTTGGATATTGCGCCATATCCAGTTGCGGCAGACCAGCGCTTTTTTCAGCGTGGTCTGCGGCATGGGATACAGTTTCAGCAGCAACCGCATCCACGGCCGGATCAGCCACGACATCCTGTGCCATAGCGAGAGCGCTATAGAAGAAGGAGGTGAGTGTAGCCAGGCCGGTATAGTATGCGGTGCGCATCATTGAAATCGTCCGTCGTTGAATCTTAGTTGACAACGAAGATGATGATCAGGGAGATAACGAGCGAGAAAATCGCAATCGCTTCGGTCATCGCCGCGCCGATCAGGCCGATCTGGAAAACGTCTTTCTTCGCGCTTGGGTTGCGGCCAACAGCCTCAACGAAAGAGGAGAAGAGTTTGCCCAGACCTAGGCCGACGCCGAAGAGCGGCAGAAGGGCGAGAGCGGCAGCGAATACTTTAGCTACGGTCAGTTCCATGGAGAAGTTCCTTTCGGTGTTTTAGTCAGTTTAGAAAAAATGTCGGATAACATTAATGGTGTGGCTCTACGGCATCCTTGATGTAAATGCAAGTCAGGATCGTGAAGATATAGGCTTGCAGCACAGCCACCAGCAATTCAAGCGAAACGATCAGCGCATTGAAGATAGCCGGCAGGATACCCAGAACACCGCCCACCAGCACGCTGAAGAGGGCGAAAACTTTCAGGACTGTGTGGCCGGCAACCATGTTGGCGCACAGACGAACAGCCAGTGTAATTGGACGGGACAGGAACGAGATGATCTCGATCGGGACCAGAATGAGGTAAATCGGCTTTGGCAGGCCCGATGGCGCAAACAGCCCCAGGAAGTGCCAGCCGTGATTGACGAAGCCCATGATCGTGACGACCAGGATCACCAGCAGGCCCATGGCGCCGGTGACGACGATATGGCTGGTAAAGGTGAAGGCATAGGGCAGCAGGCCGAGCAGGTTGCCCAGCAGGACGCTGATGAACAGGGTGAAGACCAGCGGGATATATTTCACGCCATCGCTGCCCACAACGTCATAGACGATGCCATGGACCAGCTCATAAAGCATTTCGGAGATATTCTGGCGGCGGTTCGGGATCAGGCTGGCGCGATACATCGGGACCAGCATGATGAGCGCAGCTGTCAGCAGGGTCAGCACCATAAACAGCGAGGAATTTGTAAAGGACAAATCCATATCCCCGATTTTGAACGGGATAATCGGCTTGATAACAAACTGTTCGAGCGGGTTGGCTGACATTGCGCTGATCGCCCTCCGGTGAGCGAATACAGATGATTATGGTGAATTTTTCGGTGGATTTTCGCCCGTGTCCGATCTACCTGTTTGTTCAGCTTCTGTCAAGTAAGCCGGGCGGTTTACGCCAATAGAATCGTCCATTTTCATGACAAAACGATAGATATTCAGCATGCCCGCGCCGAACCCTAAAAAGGTAAAGATTAACAGCAAAACCGGGGATGTATCGAACAGGCGGTCCAGGACGTAACCAATGCCCAAACCGACGAATGTACCGCCGAGAAATTCGGTGGCCAGACGCATGCCATAGCCAAGCCCGCTCAAGTCGGCGGCTTCGGTCTTGCTTTTATCCTCGACCAACTCTTCGCGGACCAGAGCCTGTTGCAGCTTGCGGTCGAACTCTTCTTCGCGTTGATCGTCAGCCATGCTTATTCAGCGGCGACGGCCAGGGCATCATTTGCCTGACGCGGTGAAGGCAGGATATCATTGGCGACATTGACCTGGGCCAGATCGACCGAGACCAGTTTCGATACGCCTTTTTCCATCATCGTGACGCCATAGAGACGATCCATGTAACTCATGGTGATCGCATTGTGGGTAATGACGATAAAGCGGGTCGGGTGGGTCGCGGCGAATTCACGCAACAGGTTGCAGATACGCTCGACGTTTGCATCATCCAGGGCGGCGTCAATCTCATCGAGGATGCAGATCGGTGATGGCTGGGTCAGGAACATCGCAAAGATCAGTGCCGTTGCGGTCATGGTCTGTTCACCACCGGACAACAGCGACAAGGTCTGCAGTTTCTTGCCTGGCGGGCAGGCGAAGATTTCCAGACCGGCTTCCAGCGGATCTTCCGCATCGACCAGTTGCAGATAGGCTTCACCACCATTGAACAGGCGGGAGAAGACATCGCGGAAGCGCTGGTTCACCTGGTCGAATGCAGCGAGCATCTTCTTGCGGGCATCGCGGTTCAATGTGCTGATACCGGTGCGCAATTTGTCGATGGCTTCCTGGATATCGTCTTTTTCAACGGTCAGCGTATCGATGGCATCTTTCAGTTCGTTTGCTTCTTCATCGGCGCGCAGGTTGATGGCGCCCAGACGCTCGCGTTCCTGGCGGGCGCGTTCATGTTTCTGGCGCAAGGTTTGCAGGTCCAGTGTCGTGACATCCTGGTCTTTTTCATTGTCGTTGCTGGCGATGGAGGCCAGGACGTTCTCGATCGTGTCATCCAGTTGCTGCACGCAGCGTTCCTGCAATTGCTCGCGGTTGCTGGCGGTGTTGTGGAAATGGGTTTCCGCACGGGCCAGTTTCTCACGCACCTGCATGATCTCTTCCTGCTGGTCCTGCATGGTCTGTTCCAGCTGGCGGTCCTGTTGCTGTGCCTCGTCGCGGGTGGCTTGCAGCACAGTCATTTGCGTTTGCAGTTCCTTGCCGGACGTTTCGGCCTGTTGCATCTGTTCCTGCCAATGGTCAGGGGATGGCAGTTCCTGCAACGCGGTTTCGATCTTGGCGGAACGTTCCTGCAGCGTGGCCAGGCGTTGCTGGCTTTGCTGCTGGCGCTGTTGCCATTCATTCTGCTGTTGCTGCAGATCGCGCTGGCGCTGTTGTGTCTGTTGCTGCTGGTTGGTCAGGGACAGGAAATGCTGTTCGGCGGTGCGGTAATGTTCTTCCGCTTCCTGTTGCGCCTGTTGCAGTTCGCGTAGCGTGTCCTGTAATTCCGTCAGGTCAGGCAATTCATTCTGTTCGCCCTGCAATGTTTCGATACGGTCCTGTTGTTGTGTCAGGCGTTCGGTCAGGTCGGTTTGTTTTTCCTGCAGCGATTGCTGGCGTGTCTGCACTTCGATCACGCGCTGTTGCAGGCGGGTGACATCCTGTTGTGCCTGTTGCAGGGTACGTTGTGTATCCTGAACTTTGGTGCGGCCTTCCTGGATGGCGGTGCGGGCTTCGTTCTGTTGCGCGGTGCAATGATCGTAAGCCTGTTGGGCCTGTTCCGCTTGCGTTTGTGCAGGGGCACGTTCGGCCTGCAATTCCTTCAGGCGGTTGCGTTGTTGCAGCAACTGGCGTGTCTCGCGTTCCTGTGTCGCATTCTCGGCCTGCGGGGTCAGCGTGTAACCATCCCAGCGCCAGCCATGACCTTCCAGGCTGACCAGCATCTGGCCCGGCAGCAATTGCTGTTGCAATTGCGGGCCTTGTGCGATGTTCTCGACGATACCGATCATGCGCAAGGCATTTTGCAAGGCTTGCGGTGCATCGGCGACATCAGCCAGGGATGTCACACCGGCTGGCAGTGGCGGCAGATTGTTGTAATTCATCGCCTGCCAGTAGAATGGCTTGTCGCTTTCCAGACCGGCATGCAATTCACGACCCAGTGCCAGGGTGAGGGCACGTTCGTAACCGGCTTTAACGTTGGTCTGGTTCAGCGCGGTCTTGAACGAATCCTGTTTTTCCTGGCGTTCGGTCAGGGCGTTCAGCGCGTTGATCTCGGTATCGAGCTGACGCAGGGCGCTTTGTGCGGCCTGCAGCACTTCATAAGATTGCTTCAGCGCTTCGTTGGCGGCATCGGCATTCTTTTCCAGTGTGATCAGATTATCCTGTTGCTGTTGCAGGTTTTCCTGTGCCTGTGCAGCGGTATCCTGTGCATTCGTCAATTGCGCCGTCAGGTCGCCATACTGGTTCAATTCCTCCAGGGCGACATTCACACGGGTCGCTTCATCCTGCAAACGTTGCTTTTCCTGCTCGGTGCGCTGGATCTGCTGGTACAGGAATTGCTGCTGGTTTTGCACCGTGGTCAGTTGCTGACGTTGTGTTTGTGTGGCATCGGTCGCAGTCTGGAACGTGGCGCGTTGTGCATCGCGGGCGGTGCTGGCCTGTTCGTAATCGGTCGTGAAATTCGCCATTTGCGTGTCGAGCTGTTGCAGGTCGGCGGTCAGGCTTTCCAGCTTCTGGGTCGCGGTTTCGACATTTTCGCTTTCATGCGCCTGGTCATAGGCAACGCTTTGCTGTTGCTGTTCCAGATCGGATTTGCTTTGGGCATGACGGGCCAGTTCTTCTTCCGCACGTTCCTTGCTGCGCCAGATCTTATTGGCCTGCTGTTGCAGTTCTTCATACTGTGTCAACAGAGCCTGATAGTTTTCCTGTGTCGTCTGACGCTCCTGCTGCAATGTGTGCAGTTTCAGCTTCAGCTCGTTTTGCTGTTCGTTCGCGGCTTCCATTGCGGATTGAGCAGCTTCGGCATCCTGGGCAATCTTGTGCCATTCCAGCGCGATCATCTGGATATCGAGGCGACGGATCGTGTCGCTCAATGTGCGGTAACGCTGCGCCTGTTTCGCCTGCTTGACCAGTTGTTCATATGTGCCGGATTTTTGCAGCAGCATATCGTCAACACGCAACAGGTTTTTCTCGGCGGCGCGCAGTTTCTGTTCGGCTTCCTTGCGGCGGTTATGCAGGCCGGAAATCGCGGCGGCATCTTCCAGAACACGGCGACGGTCAACCGGCTTGGCATTCACCAGATGGGTGATACGGCCCTGGGAGACGATGGACGGGGAATGCGCACCGGTGGAGCTGTCCGCGAACAGCAACTGGATATCGCTGGCGCGCATGGTTTTGCCGTTGATACGGTAATCGGAACCCATGCCGCGGTCGATGCGGCGGGAGATTTCCAGTTGCGGCGTGTTGGTGAACGGGTCCGGCGCGTTTTGCAGGTCGTTCTCGACGCTCAGCACGACTTCGGCGAAGTTACGGGCACCACGGTTGGTGGTACCCGCGAAGATGACATCATCCATGCCGCCACCACGCATGGATTTGGCAGAGTTTTCACCCATTACCCAGCGCAGGGATTCCGTCACGTTGGACTTGCCGCAACCATTCGGGCCGATCACACCCGTCAGGCCCGGCAGGATATCCATCTCGGTGGTATCAGCAAAGGATTTGAAGCCTGTAATACGTAATTTATTAAACTGCACCATCGGAGGAACCTTTAAACGTTGGGGGCTTTGGCAAAAGGACTATTATCGTCTTCTTATTTTTTCTTTGGTGTTTCGATCATGCGATCCATCAGGATTTTATCCAGCTTCTGGCTGAAGGAATCGTAATCGGT
>DASWYT010000181.1:0-5304 GCA_036404835.1 Alphaproteobacteria bacterium
GGTGCGTTGCTTCTCTTTCAGCGCAATATTCAATTGATCATGTGTGATTACGCCTGCTTCAGTCAGGTGATCACCAATCCGGCGGCGGGCCGTGATCCCGGCTGTGACAGCGGGCGACGGCGCAGGCGGCGCAAAAGCCGGCGGAGGTGATGCGATGGACACAGGTGCGATATCCGTCATGGACGGGCTCATCGATAAATTATCCGGAACCATGCTGCCCGCACCACCAGCACCCGGTGCAGGTGACATCGTCACCTGAACGGACAGGTCTTTCTCATCAATCTGCGGATTAGACGGCATTTCTGACATAATTACGTTACTCAGTTCATTCCAACGGATCAGCTCAATAACATCCCCGCCCCGAAAAAGGGCTGGCTCTACAGGTTAAGATTAAGGGAGAGATTAACAATAAAAGGTTAAACTCAGCGCGCATATAGCAGGAAATTACCCTGTTTTCCCCCTGCCCGTGCCCAGATCAATGACAACCCTCCAGGCTCAGGCGTGACGCAATCTGCGGCCCGGTCATGATGCCAATAATATCATCGAAATGCGTTGTCACTGCCGCTGTGACCGGCCGTGGATCGTAATTATCCATATATAAAATATCCGTTACCGCTCCCGTCACGGCGTTCACGCTTTCATTGGTACCCAGGAGCGCCATATTGCCATACACGCCATTGCGTGAACCCGGATTCACATTCTGCATATCATAACCGCCAATCCCCTCCGGACCGTGTGAAATAACGGCGATATACGGCCTGTCGGCATCGGCGGCAACCACTCCATTCCGTGTCAACGGAATATTGCTGCGCGGGGATGTCATGCAAAATTGTGACGCTACCAAATCGACGGCTGTGCCGGAATTCATTGTTGCATTTCCGGATACGATATAAGTCATGTAATTGCCGAAAGCATCTTTGGCATCATCCTGGCTCAATCCCAACGTCTGATAAGGCACAATCCCCATATCCACCACCGCACCGCCACAGCCTGCTGCTTTTGCATTACCGTTGGTGGGGTTGCTGGTCGGCCAGGCGGAACAGGGCAAACGGTTGCCATTGGCCGGAATTAAGGCAAAAGCAGAGACGGCGTTCAGCACGCGATCAATACGCTGCCTTGTCTCAAGCGTTCTTTCCGTAACCTGTTGCGGGCGATAAAAAGACAGGTAAGCCCCGATGACCATCATCACCGCCGTCAGGATAATGCTCATCTCCAGCAGGGTAAAACCGGATTGCGCTGTCGCTCTGTGTGGTCTGGTCATGTTCATCGCGGCCCCTGTCGCCTTAATGGCAGTATGTGATGCCTAAACGCGAGATAATTCCCCGTCCGGTCATATAGCCGATCACATCGTCAAAATGATTGAAACCTGTCTGTAGGTTGTAATCATTGATATCCGTGGTGGCGTTATCCTGGTCAACCGCGTTGCTGCGTTCGCCCGAGCCCGTATTGCCGCCCAGGGCGTTGAGATTCCCCAGCGGATTGGACCGGCTTCCCGCAGCACTCGCCGCCATGTTATAACCACCCAGCCCCTGCGGGCCATGCGCGATGATCACGACATACGGATTATTTTCAGTATTGCCATTCCGGCGCAACGTCAAAGTTGTTGAAGGTGAACAGAAAACAGACCCCGTTGCATCGGCACGCGTTGCAGCGGTCGCAGCACTGGTCGCCGTACGACGCACGATATAAGTCATGTAATAACCAAAACCATCCTTGGCATCTTCCTGTGACAATCCCAAAGCCGTATAGGGAATGATCCCGGCTTCTACACCACCCGTACCGCATAATCCAGCAGGCTCATTGCCACTGATCACCGCATCGGTTGGGCGCGCCGCACATGGCAGGCGGTTATTCATCAATACGAAAGACGATACGGCATTCAGCACGCGCTCGATTTTTTGCTTGGTTTCATTCGTTGCGCGCGCCTCCTGGGTCGGCTTATAAAAAGCCAGATAACTACCCAGTATGGTCGCGACAATACCAACCACGACAACCATTTCCAGCAAGGTGAAACCGGATTGCGAAGAGTGTATGCGAGGGGTGTTCATTTATGGCCGCGCGCAGCTGTCACGACCGAAAGCGCCGATAAGCTGGTCCTGCGTGCGCCAGATGACGATATCATCAAAATAGCTTCTGACAGTTTCATCCGTGTTGACGCTATAAGGGGAAGAAACATAGATATTGTCCGCATCGTCCGCATTCGCGATTTCATTCTGGCGATACAACAAGCCGGAAGGGTCCGCATAACGGGCGGGCGGCGAACTTGGGCGATAGGCACCAAAACCGTTCTTGCCATGGCTGATCAGGATAAAGGCTGCTGTCTGGCTAGCCGTGTTGGCCGGAACAGTCACGGCTGACGCACCATTCACCGCACCACGATTTGCAATGCTGCGTGTCGGGCTCAAGGCAACCGGTCCAACGACACCGTTATTGACTACCGTATCGCTGACGGCGTTACGCGCCATGCAACAGAACAGCGCCTTACGCTGGTTTTTATTCAATGATGATGCTGTGATCCAAATTCCATTATTAATCCGGCAGGAATCATGCACCTGGCTCTGCGCCGTCGCATTGGTCTGGACGTTGTTTGTCGCCAGAAGCGGATTGACGACATAGGTAAAGAAATTACCATAGGAATCGCGCACCTGCTCCGCCGTCAGGCCAAGCGCGACATAAGGAACAATGCCACGCGGCGATGCAGCACCATAACAGGTACCCGGATCGATACCGGTGGTCATACCGTTATTATCGGGCGGCACAGCCGGGCATGGTAAAAAATAATTCTGTTGGGCGTAAAGCGCCAAAGCGTTTGCAACACCGTTCAAACGATCACGGGTCGTGCGGTAACGTATATCGTTCAAGGCACCTGTCAGGGCCAGAATACCACTCCCGAGCATGACGCCGATAATCGTCAGAACAATGGCGATTTCGACAAGGGTAAAGCCGGAAGAGTGGGATGTATTTTTCATGAAGGCAATCTAAACATCAACTCTTGATAAAAAAAGGGTGGCGGGACCGAAAGCCCCGCCACCATATCATCTTAGTTCAGGATCTTGATAGCGATGTTACAAGTCGCTGTTTCTGTAGCAGAAACATACACACCAGCTGGTGTGTTCAGGCTGGAACATGTTGCACCGTTACCCAGAGCAACAACATCACCTGTACCTGGCTGACCATCGTCAAGTTTCAGGTCGATCTGAGCGGCACGGCCTGGTTCTACAGCAGCGTTTGTTGCAGAAGCAGTCGTATCGTTTGGAATAGCCTGCATGGTGAGGTAGTGACCATTCATCGGGCCAGCGTTACCAGGAGCACCACCGGCAGCCAGGTTAGCTTGACCGATCAGGAAACCACCGGTCAGACGACCAGCTGGAAGGTTTGTACCCCAGGCTGGAGCGGTGGCTGTGAAGTTAGGAATAACGCCACTGATCAGGTTGGCCAGAGCCAGGTGCTGCCAGAAACGGCCACGCTCATCAGCAACAGTAGCACCGGAAGCTGTACCAGCACCGTTGTTAGCGCCAACACGACCGTTACCGTCACCGTTAGCACAGTTTACGTTAGCGGCTGTACAACCTGGAACACGGTCAAGCGCGTTGATCAGGTCACCTGGCAAACCGCCGAAGCTGTCGCGGAAGGTGTTAACAGCGGCTTCATAAGACTTGGTCTGCTGAATGGTAGCTGTTGTACGGGAGTTTTGAATCAGTTCTTGACCTTTCAGAATACCTGAGATCAACAAACCAACGATCAGAAGCACGATAGCTAATTCCACGAGCGTGAAACCGGCCTGTGCGATTTTTTGACGTGATGTCATAAGAGAAAGTCCTCCGTTAGGGATTGCTAGCAATAAAGTATGAGGAAAAATCCACCACGATCTATATTAGACCTCGACCCCTAAAAAAGTATTAATTTTTGGTATGGATTAAATTCATAATTTACTGATCAAATTTATAAAATGTCGTACATTGGCGAAGTGCCGTGCCGTTATAAGCATTCGTCTCACCCGGGCCGCCGCATCCCCAGTTTCCAACGGCACGAAAATTACCCGTATTGGGCAAACCATCATCCATTTCCTTATCCAATGTCTCGGCCATATCAATGGCTATCATACCATTGCCGGCAGCATTCATATTGAAAACAAGAACACGGGGATCGCGGCTCATCGTAAAGAAATGGCCCGTCAAACCATTGACGAAATTATTACCGTTGTTCCCTTCGTAAATGAGCTGGATACCGCCGGTGATTCTCGTCTTGGGCATGGAGTCCCCCCAATTATAGCGGAAGGGGCGCATCCGCAGATCGGTAATCAATCTGGACAGGGCCAAGTGTCGCCAGAATTGCGTCAACTCGCTTCCATTCGCAACAGACGCTGCTGCGGCTGGGGCACAGGGGAAAGCTGACTCTGCCGTTGTAAAAGCTGGCATGCGGCAATCGGTAGAATTATTACGTGAGGCGACGACCTGGTCACCATTCCCATCCTCGCATTGACGCACTGCATTACAGTCATTGAGCATGGTGGTTGCCTGTGCAAAATCACCCGGCCAGGTGCCATACTGTTTGCGGAAACTCTGGGCCGCATTCTGATAAACACTGATCTGGATAACGTGTGCTTTGATCTTTGCATTCTGTACCACACGCAGGCCATACAGGCTACCGATGATCAGAATACCGATAACCAACACGACCACGGTGATCTCGACCAGGGATAAGCCACGCTGTGATAAATTTTTTTTCATCAATAAACCGACCAGCTCATGATACAATTGCGTCTGTCGGGATCGATTGTTTCCCATGTATTCTGGACTCCGCTATCAGCACGACGGCACCCATTGCCCGTTCCCGCAACGAGGTTCCCGTCTGCATCAAAAGAAGGTTGAGACCCGATCGGGTTCCACCACATCAAACCGGAACCAGGGCCACCATTATCGTATTTCTCATCGAGCCACATGGCATCACGCAAAGACAAAGCCAGATTGCCACCATTCGCCACCATCGGCGGTCCAATCGGATTGGTTTCCGGTGTCGGTAAGACATTGACCCATATATAGCCACCTAAAAAGCTCGTCCCACTGCTGACGACATACCCGGAACCATTGACAGGTGATTCAGGATGGCTCTGGCCCCATCGCGGCGTTGCCGGGTTAGCTGTCGGTACAAGGATACTGCCCACAAATTTTGTCAGATAAAGATGCTTCCAGAACATGCTGGTTTCCAATGGGACGTTCGGGTTAATGGCACCCCCGCCATACGGATCATTGGCAGGAATCGTTGACCCTGTCTGGAAACATTCCGGCCAGCCAAAATGGCAAT
>DASWYT010000182.1:0-18427 GCA_036404835.1 Alphaproteobacteria bacterium
TGTCCGCAAGTGTACTCGGAGAAATAAAGGCTGCTTCACTGTAACATGTACTTTCTTCTATGGTTAATACCTGATATGTAGTGCAGCCAAAACTGATTACACAACAAACAACTAAAAGAATGAATGAAGCAATTTTTTTCATGTTTTTTCTTTCATACAATTGATCTGCACACTATTGATCATATAAAAGTTAACTTCAATAGATAATTAATTAACAAATACGAGTATTTAAATCTTATCAAAAATCACTCAAACACCGCCGCCAAAGCGTCTTCGATGTGAATTTGCGTTGTATCGAACAGGGTTGCAGGACAATCCAGAGGCATAAACAATGTCAATTCCGTGCAACCGAGAATAACGCCTTCTACGCTTTGTGCGATAAGTTTATATACGATGGTTGTATGATCCAGTTTATGATTTCAGCTGAGTCTATGCAACACCGATTTCCTGCCAAAAGCATGTATAAGCACTGCCTTTATGCATGTTCAGATCAGAGTAACGCTTCTCCAATCGTGCATCATTTTGAGGCGTATAAACCAGAACTTCCGTATGCCCTCGCGAAGCCAGAATATCACATGCGGTTTGATGCAACAGCTTTGTAGCTTCCTGTTCTTCGCTACACTGCATCACGGCAAAACGAAACAGCCACGCAACACGGCCATTTTCAATCAATGAAACAGAGCCAATAATTTTCTGTTTATCTTCACAGATAAGGATCGATTGAGGATCGGCCATGGTCACCGCCTCCAGTTTTTCTTTAGAATCCCGCGCCTCGTCAAACTGACCACCATATAAGTCACTATTCAGGTATACTGTGACTTATAAAATTTATAATCTTTTTCTGAAACTAAATCGACACCAGTATAATTGGGTGTTGGTAATTTCGGCAGTATAATTGGCTTCTTCAAAACTGAAGAATAAGATTTTGTAATAATTTTTTTATCTAACATTTAAAGACCACATTTAAGAATATAATCAGCCCATTCCTGCATCATCTTCCGGCGTTCTGGCAGGAATTTGGCGCGGTCATAGGCGGCATCGATCTTATTACGGTGGGCGTGAGCCAGCTGCCGGTCAATAACTTCATGGCGATAGCCTAAATCTTCCTTGATAGTCGACATTGCCAGGGCGCGGAAACCATGACCAGTCATTTGACCTTTGTAACCAAGACGCTCCAGGGCTTTCAGGATGGTGTTATTGCTCATATGTTTGCGTGGGTCAGATACATGAGTAAAGACATATATACGGTTACCTGAGAGCTCTTTGAGCTCATTTAAGATTGCGATGGCACGATCAGACAGAGGAACGATATGTTCTCGTCTCATCTTCATGCGTTCGGCAGGAATGAGCCAAGTCTTGGCCTCTAAATCGAATTCATCCCACTTAGCTTCGATAAGCTCACTTGTACGGACAAAGGTTAACATCATCAATTCCAGGGCGAGCCGTGTCGACATGAAGAGTCGTGCCTTGTTCTCATAGATAGCTTTGATCAGGCCTGGCAGTTCCTTACTTTCAATAGCGGCGAAATGCCCCTTCTTCGCTGGTTTGAGGATATCCAGTGGTTTGATCTCACCCAAAGGATTACGTTCAATCACCCCTTGCACAATCGCATAGCGAAAAACCTGACTGCACAAACCCAGAGTTCGACGAGCCAGCTCATGAGCTCCTCGGGCTTCAATCTGACGAATGGGCAACAAGATCTGCTGCATTGTTAGCTTATCGATTTGATATTCTCCAATAACAGGAAAAACATCAGTTTCTAGCCGGTGGAGATTATTATGAGCGGTATTGTCAGCCCAACGGCCTTTATGTTGGAGATGCCAAGCGCGGGCCATAGCTTCAAAGCTATTCAAAACAGCATCTTCTGCAGCCTTCTTGAATTCTTGTTTCTGGGCACCTGGATCAATACCGGTGTCTAATGCTCGCTTAGCGGCCATGACTTTATCTCTGGCGGCTTTGAGACCCACTACACCATAGACACCGAGAGATAGACGTTTTTCTTTTCCCCCGAAACGGTACTTCAAACGCCAGTATTTATTATCGCCCGTTGGAGAGACTTCCAGATACAAACCTTTGCCATCAGACAGCTTTTGAATCTTGCCATTCGACTTGGCTGTTTTGCATGCGACATCGGTCAATTTCATGGTGGGGGCATTTTTGGTTAGGGCTTAAAAGATGCCCCCTGATATGCCCCCAAAGCACTCGGCTTTAGGCGTATTTCCTCGGACGGCTATGGACATCATAGTCGATTAAATGCTTAATTTCAAATGGATTTTGGACTTCCCCGGACGCTCTCGGAAGAGCAAATGGCGGTGACGGAGGGATTCGAACCCTCGATAAGTCTTTTCAAACCTATAACGGTTTAGCAAACCGCCGCCTTCAGCCTCTCGGCCACGTCACCTTTTAACCTTTCGGGTCAGGATGTGATAGCATAGGCCCGGCGCCTCGGCAAGCCTAAACCCGCATCGTTAAAGCTTTGTCCTGATGGACTTGCCGCTCTGGCGGAACGGCAAAAGAGTCTGATAAAGCTCATCTTTATGCAGGGGCAGCGGGCTGATCCGGCTCTTGAGAAAACGCCAGAAATCACCGGAAAATGGCGTTTTGCCATTATGGCGCTGGGCCCATTTCCAGGCCCGGCCAGCGGCTCGTTGTCCTAGATAACGTCGGTTAGCACGGCTCAATACCGCAGCGCCCATCGCATAATGATATAGCACCGCATTCAAATCATGCAGAATCTGTGAATCATTCGATGACAGACGCTGATCCACCTGAGGGAAGGCAAAACTTAGTATCCGTGGTATTTCGACCAATGGGCTAAGATGCGCTGCACGTAATGACAAAGCGTAATCCTGAATAAACACATCAGGATCAGCCCCGCCTGACTGACGCAGTAAATCGGTTTTAAATAGCAATGTTGTCGGATTGGCAAAAGGGCCTTTTAGAATGAAACGCATTGGATCGGACCGTAAATGCGTTTCATCACTCACATTAAGCGAGGCATAGAATTTATCTTTTTGTGCAAAATATTCACTTACATCGAAATCAGCAAAATCAATGCCACAAAAAGAAAAACCTGCTTGATGTTTTTCAACAGCCTGCAGTAATAAAAATGTCGTATCCGGATGCGCAACATCATCGCCATCCCAGAATTTGATATAGTCTTTTGTCGCTAAAGCGATGCCGTTATTGGTAGCAATCGCAGGTCCAGCATTGGCCTGGCTGACAATACGGACATTCTGCCAATTTTTTGTGCCTTCCTGTAACAAAGCAAGGGTATTATCCGTCGAACCATCATCGATAAAGATAAACTCCTTATCAGCGATACCACGTTGCGCGCCAATTGCATCCAATACGGCCGGAACGTACAAAGATTTATTGTAGAAAGTCGCAATAAAGCTGACTCCTCCCATAATCAACCCTGCAGCTTTTTCTTCAGCAATTCGTTGACCGCATCCGGGTTGGCTTTGCCCTGGGAGAGTTTCATCACCTGGCCGACGAAGAAGCCCAGCAATTTGTCCTTGCCCGCGCGGTAATCGGCCAGTTGGCCTGGATTAGCGGCAATGACTTCATCGATGATCTTCTCGATGGCGCCCATGTCGGTGACCTGTTTCAGCCCCTTGCTCTCGACAATCGCGGCAGGCTCCTCACCTGTTTCGATCATGATGATGAATACATCTTTGGCGATCTTGCCGGAGATGGTGTTGTCCTCGATCAGATCCAGCAGGCCGCCCATATGTTGCGGCGTGATCGGGCTGGTCTCAATGTCTTTACCCATCTTGTTCAGCGCGCCGAGCAATTCGGTGATCACCCAGTTCGCGGCTTTCTTCGCATCGCGTTTCTTACTGGACAGAACCTGTTCGTAATAAGCGGCCAATTCCTGTTCGCTGATCAATACGTCGCTGTCATAGGCGCTCAGGCCGTAATCCTGCATAAAGCGTTTTTTCTTCGCGTCCGGCAATTCCGGCAAGGTCTTTTTGATATCGCTGATAAACGCATCGGTGATCACCAAAGGCAACAAATCCGGGTCCGGGAAGTAACGGTAATCATGCGCTTCTTCCTTGGAACGCATGGAGCGTGTCACCAGCTTGCCCGGGTCCCATAAACGCGTTTCCTGAACGATGGAACCGCCGCTTTCCAGAATTTCAATCTGGCGGCGGGCTTCATACTCGATCGCCATCATGATATTGCGGATCGAGTTGACATTCTTGGTTTCGGTCCGTGTGCCAAAGGCTTCGCCCGGACGGCGCATCGATAAGTTTACGTCGCAACGGAGGTTGCCTTTTTCCATGTCACCATCACATGTGCCCAGATAACGCAGGATGGAACGGAGTTTCTTGACATAGGCGCCGGCTTCTTCGGCGGAACGTAGATCAGGCTTGGACACGATCTCCATCAATGCCACGCCGGCACGGTTCAGATCGACGAAAGTCTTGGTCGGATGCTGGTCATGCAGGGATTTACCGGCATCCTGTTCCAGATGCAGACGTTCGATGCGCACAATCTTGGAGGAACCATCGTCCAGATCGATGCTGATCTCACCCTCACCCACAATCGGATGCTGGTACTGGGAAATCTGATAGCCGCTCGGCAGATCGGGATAGAAATAATTCTTGCGTTCAAACACGGATGTCTTGTTGATTTCAGCATTCAGACCAAGACCGGTCTTAACGGCCTGGGACACGCATTTCTCATTGATCACCGGCAACATGCCCGGGAAACCTGCATCAACGAAGGACACATGATCGTTCGGCGCGCCACCGAAACCGGTCGAGGCACCAGAGAATAATTTGGATTCAGAAATGACCTGGGCATGGACTTCCAGACCAATCACCATTTCCCACATACCGGTCTCACCTTTGACCAGGTATTTTTCATTCACAGGTAAGTTTGCATCGAGACTCATCTTATACACCTTCGGATACTAGAATTTTTTCATCGGATAAATTTTGCAGCGGATCAACGCCAAAACGGTTCGGGCCAATCGTACCTTTACGGACAGACAGGATAATAAAGAATGCCAACATGACGGCCATCGATAGGACGACCAGTATAACGACTAAAATTGTCAGACCGGGCAATGTCGCGGCTTGCTGTCCCATGGCCATCAGATAGACGACAGCAATCAGACCGGCAACCAAAGCCAGAGCAACGGGGGCTAAAAATCCAACCAGAAGCCACCAGCCGCGATAATTGATGTCGTGTAGGCGCTTGATGGTTATCACCAGTGTCGGCCACAGCAATAACAGGCTCGTAATATTGCTATAGAGCTGGGGACCATTCTTTTCAAAAACAGCCTGGCCAAACTGCAGATAGTCAAAACCAAATGCGATGATGGCGACCACCATCGTTGCCAGATAGAACATGTTATACGAATAACGTCTCACACGTCCCTGTGGCGACAGCAGAAAATCTTTCCAGCCGGTTCCGTCCATAATTACGCCCACCATTTTTTCGGCTGTGCGTTAAATTGCGCGGCATCTTCCAAGACCTTGCCGACCTGCAGAACGGTTGTTTCATCAAACGGCTTGCCAATGACCTGCAGGCCCAGCGGCAGGCCATTGTTGCTCAACGCAGCCGGCAATGACAGACCCGGCAGACCGGCCAGATTGACCGGAACGGTGAACACATCTTCCAGATACATCGCCAGCGGATCGTCGGTTTTCTCACCGATACCAAAGGCCGGACCCGGTGTGGTCGGTGTCAGGATCGCATCGACCTTTGTGAAGGCCTCGTTGAAATCCTGCGCGATCAAGGCGCGGACTTTTTGGGCTTTCAGGTAATACGCATCATAATAACCGGCGGACAACACATAGGTGCCGATCAGGATACGGCGTGTGACTTCCGGGCCAAAACCGGCGGCGCGGGTCAGTTCGTATGTATCGGTCAGATCCTTGCCATCGACACGTACGCCGTAACGCATACCGTCATAACGTGCCAGGTTGGATGAACATTCCGCCGGGGCGATAATATAATAGGTCGCCAGCGCGTAATGTGTGTGCGGCAGAGAAATATCGACAATCTCGGCACCGGCATCACGCAGCCATTGCATGCCGTCCTGCCACATTTTCTCGGTTTGTGGATTCATACCGTCGAGATAATATTCTTTTGGAATACCGATCTTCTTGCCTTTCAAAGACTGGCCCAGCGCCGCTTTGAAATCAGGCACTGGCATATTAACCGATGTGGAATCTTTTGAATCATAACCCGCCATCGCCTGCAGCATGATTGCGGCATCGGTTACGGAACGCGTCATCGGACCGGCCTGATCCAGCGAGGATGCAAAAGCGATAATCCCCCAACGGGAACAACGGCCATAAGTCGGCTTGATACCGGTAATACCGGTCACGGAAGCGGGCTGACGGATCGAACCACCTGTATCGGTTCCAGTTGCGGCAATCGCCAGACGTCCGGATACAGCAGCGGCAGAACCACCACTGGAACCACCCGGCACCAGTTGCTTATCGGAATCATTAGCGCGCCATGGGCTGATGACATTCCCGTAAGCACTGGTGGTGTTCGACGAACCCATCGCAAATTCATCCAGCGCCACTTTACCCAGCATCACCGCACCCTGATTGAACAGATTGCCGGAGACGGTGGATTCATATTCCGGCACATAATTTTTCAGGATATTGCTGCTGGCGGTGGTGCGCACGCCCTTGGTGCAATAAAGATCTTTCATCGCGATGGGAATACCATCCATCAGGCCCGCTTCGTTCTTCGCGCGGCGGGCATCGGATGCTTTCGCCTGTTCCAGCGCCAGTTCCGGCGTTTCGGTCACAAAGGCGTTCAAGGCGCGGGCTTCTTCAATCGCCTTGATATGCGCCTGGGTCAGTTCGACAGCGGTAAATTCTTTTTTCGCCAGACTATCCAAAGCGGCCGTCATCGTCAGTTGGGTTAATTCACTCATCACATTATTCCTGTTATTTTCTCTACTAAATTCTGTCAGTCATACCGGGGATCGCCCGTTCTTATTCAACCACTTTTGGTACAACAAAATAGCCTTCCATGCTGTCCGGCGCATTGGCGGTGATGGCGGCCGATTTATTGCCATCGGTCACAACATCCGGACGCAGATACAGGCTTAAGGCAGATGCGCTAGTCATTGGCTGGACATTTTTCGTATCCAGGCCGTTCAGTTGCTCGATCCATTTAAAGATGCTGCCCAACTCACCGGCCAGAGCCTCTACCCGTTCTTCAGGCAGTTTCAAACGGGCCAGTTTGGCCACTTTGCGTACAGTTTGCGTATCCATGGAAAACCTTTAATATGAGGTATTATTGTTACCTAATTAGAGTTGCGAAAGCCTGTTTTGTCAATCCAGCCACCTTTCCTCCCATCTGCCTTTGAAGCCGTTAATCCCGCCTGGCTGGAGCAATTACAGCCTGGAAAACACCGGATTCTGGGTATGGATATCGGCACCCGGACAATCGGCCTGGCGCGCTGTACCCCCGACTGGACGGTGGTGACCCCTCTTGTCACGGTAAAACGCGGCCAAAACTGGAAAGCCGACCTGGCCGCCCTGGATAAGGAACTGGCTGAATTTCCGGTCCAGGCCATCGTGATCGGCCTGCCCCTGAATATGGACGGATCAGAAGGCCCGCGCGTGCAAAGCACCCGCCAGATCGCCGTCAACCTCGCCGAAGCCAAACCATCCTGGCTGCAAAATCCGGGTCTGATCGGTTTTTGGGATGAACGCCTCTCGACCGCTGCAGTGACTCGCTTTATGATCGACGAGCGCGATGCGTCGCGCGCCAAACGTGCCGATGTGATTGACGCCCTGGCGGCGCATCATATCTTGCAGGGTGCGATGGATTATCTGAATAACCAACGCGGAAGATGATTTTATGCTGATCGATAATATTTACGCCTTTTATGCGCTTGTGATTCTCATGGCGTATCTGCTGGGGTCCATTCCTTGCGGATTAGTCTTAGGTAAATTGATGGGGGCCGGTGATATCCGCAAGATCGGTTCCGGCAATATCGGCGCCACCAACGCCCTGCGCACCGGTAATAAAAAGCTGGCGATTTTTACCTTGCTGGGTGATGTTCTCAAAGGTTCCCTGGCGGTCTGGATTGCCTTCGTTCTCAATATGGAACTGGCCGATGGCGTCTTTATTTATGCACCGGTGATCGCCGGTATCGTCTCTGTCCTGGGCCATATTTTCCCGGTCTGGCTGAAATTCAAAGGCGGCAAAGGTGTCGCCACGACCATCGGCGTGATCCTGATCCTCAACTGGATGGTCGGTCTTGGTTTCCTGGTGACCTGGCTGGTGACGGCCCGGCTGTCCCGCTATTCATCGCTGGGCGCCATTATCGCAGCATTGCATGCCCCGCTTTATGCCGCGGCCTATGGTAACCATGGGCTGGTCCTGCCCTTCGCAATCATGGCCCTGATCCTGATCATCACCCATCGCGGCAATATCAAACGCCTGCTACGCGGTGAAGAATCCGTTATCCAGCTGAAAAAAGCATGAACGACAACAACCTGCTCACCGCCCTCAGACTGATCCGGTCGGAAGGTGTCGGGCCGGTGATGTATCGTCGTTTGCTGGCGCGTTTTGGTTCAGCCGAAAAAGCCCTGCTGGCCCTGCCCAATCTGCAAAAACCGGGTGGGCGTAAATTACTCCCTTGCTCCGTGGCGCAGGCCGAAGCCGAACTGGAAAATCTCTATAAAGCAGGTGGCCGCATCATTCATGAAGATGATGCCGACTATCCGGCGCTGCTTAAAAATATCGACGACGCCCCACCGCTGATCAGTGTCCTGGGACGTGTGGAATTACTGCAACAACCCTCCCTGGCGATTATCGGTGCGCGCAATGCAACCCTGAATGGCCGCCGTTTTGCCGAGCGGCTGGCGCGTGAATTGGGTGAACATCACTATACCATCGTCTCCGGCCTGGCGCGTGGGATCGATACGGCGGCACATATGGGGTCATTGGCCAGCGGCACCATCGCCGTGCTGGCGGGTGGCGTCGATAACATCTACCCGCCCGAGAATAAAGACCTTTATGCCCGCATCGCCGAGAACGGGGTGATCCTGTCCGAGATGCCATGGGGCATCGTTCCGACCAACCAGCATTTTCCGCGCCGCAACCGCCTGATCGCCGGACTGGCCCAGGCGACCATTATTGTCGAGGCTGCCCTGAAATCCGGCTCCCTGATCACCACCCGCCTGGCACTGGAACAGGGCCGCGAGGTCTTTGCTGTTCCAGGCAGCCCGATGGACCCGCGCCACGCCGGCCCGAACCAGTTGATCAAGACCGGCCAGGCCCAATTGATCGAAGGCTCTCAGGATATCCTTGAGGCCTTATCACTGATCAGCGCCCAGCGCATCACCCCAATGCGCAAGAATCTGAACTTGTTTTCCAATAATGATAACATTGACTTAAATGAAGATACTGAATTTATGCTTGATGTTCTTCATACGGTAAATGATCTAGAAAATAACAGGGAGGCTCCGGCCCCCGCCAATGCGTACGAGCATATCCTGAATGCCCTCAGCACGGCCCCGACCAGTACGGATATATTGGTCCAGAATACCGGTTTACCGGTCGAAGATGTGCTGGCGATCCTGCTGGAACTGGAACTGGCCGGTCGTTTACAGCGCCAGCCGGGCAATATGGTCGCCCTGATCGCAGCCTGACCACCCCCTTTATTAAGACTTTGTTTTCTAAGTGCTATTAAAAAGTCCTTGCTAGCAGCCTTGGTTGTTGGCATGTAGTGTCTCTATATATAGGGCCATAAGAGGCCGCGTGGACAGATTGGGTAGAAGATATGTGCGCACAAAATGTGGTGATTGTTGAATCGCCAGCCAAAGCCAAGACCATCAATAAATATCTGGGTTCAGACTATATCGTTCTGGCCAGTATGGGTCACGTGCGCGATCTGCCGGCCAAGAATGGCTCTGTCGACCCGGACAATAAATTTGCCATGCAGTGGGAAGTCTCCGACCGTTCCCAGAAATCGCTGAACGAAATCACCCGCGCCGCCAAAGGCGCCAAGAACATCTATCTCGCGACTGACCCGGACCGCGAAGGTGAAGCCATCTCATGGCACCTGGCTGATATTTTACAGGAACGCGGCTTTTTGAAAGACAAGATTCTGCATCGCGTGACCTTTAACGAGATCACCAAGAATGCGGTCAAGGAAGCCTTTACCCATCCGCGTAAAATAGACCAGACCCTGGTCGATGCTTATCTCGCCCGCCGCGCGCTGGATTATCTGGTCGGTTTCGGTATCTCGCCAATCCTGTGGCGCAAATTGCCGGGTGCCCGATCCGCCGGTCGTGTGCAATCGGTTGCGTTGCGCCTGATCTGTGAACGCGAAAACGAGATCGAGAAATTCAATCCACAGGAATACTGGACCGTCGAAGGTCAGTTCCTGACCGCGAAGAACCAGTCCTTCACCGCCCGTCTGACTCATCTGGCCGGTAAGAAGCTGGAGAAATTCACGCTGAACAACGCCACCGATAGCAAGAACGCCGTCGCTACGCTGAAAGATGCGACCTATACGGTCCAGAGCGTTGAACGCAAACAGGTCCAGCGCCATCCGGCTGCACCGTTCATTACATCGACATTGCAACAGGAAGCCTCACGCAAACTGGGCTTTGGTGTCAGCCGTACCATGCGGACCGCACAGCGCCTCTATGAAGGTGTTGATCTGGGCGGCGAGACAGTCGGTTTGATTACTTATATGCGTACTGATGGCCCGACTTTGAGCGGTGAAGCCATTGCCGGTGCGCGTGCCGTCATTGCCAAAAAATATGGCGATGAATATGTACCTTCCTCACCACGCCAGTACAGCAGCAAATCGAAAAACGCCCAGGAAGCGCACGAAGCGATCTGCCCGACAGATATGAGCCGCACCCCGGAAATGATGCGCAAATATCTGAAGGATGATGAATTCGCATTGTATGACATCATCTGGAAACGTACCGTCGCCAGCCAGATGGCGTCCGCCAAACTGGAACAGGTCGCCATTGATATTGCTGCCGATAACAAGGCTGGCATCTTCCGCGCCAATGGTTCCGTCATTCTCTTTAACGGCTTCCTGGCCCTGTATCGTGAAGACCAGGACGACAATGAAGGCGACAAAGATGTCGGTGACAAGGATGCAGATGGCAATATCCTGCCGCCATTGAATGAAGGCGATAAGCCAACCTCCAAAGATATTTTACCGCACCAGCATTTCACTGAACCGCCACCACGCTATTCCGAAGCCAGCCTGGTCAAACGCCTGGAAGAACTCGGCATCGGTCGCCCATCGACTTATGCCTCGATCATCGATGTGATTCAGGACCGTGGTTATGCCCGCGTCGAGAAAAAACGTTTTATCGCCGAAGAACGTGGCCGCATCGTCACCGCCTTCCTTGAAAACTTCTTCCCGCGCTATGTCGAATATGATTTCACCGCAAACCTGGAACAGGAACTCGATAATATCGCCGAAGGCAGTTCCATCTGGCAGTCCGTGCTTGAGGATTTCTGGCAAGGTTTCTCGAAAAAGCTGGATGAAACAAAAGAATTACGCATCACCGATGTGCTTAATGTCCTGAACGATGAATTGTCAGTTTATCTCTTCCCGGCACGTGAAGACGGGTCCGACCCACGCTCTTGCCCGACCTGTAAAAAAGGCTCTTTGAGCCTGAAACCAGGCAAGTTCGGCTTCTTTATCGGCTGTTCGAATTATCCGGAATGTAAATATACCCGCCAATTGTCACAGGATGATTCATCCGATACGACACCGTTGGATGAACCGGTCGTTCTGGGTAAAGACCCGCAAACAGGTCTGGATATCACCTTGCGCAAAGGTCCGTATGGCACCTATGTCCAGTTAGGCGAAGAAATCCGTGAGGAAATCCCACCGCCGCCGCCAAAAGAACCAAAACCAGGCAGCAAGGCAAAAGCTCCGGCCAAGCCAAAGGCTCCGGCGAAACCAAAAGTCAAAGTGACGAAACCGAAACGCGCCTCCCTGCCGCAAGGCACGACGGCTGATAGCGTCACATTGGATCAGGCTCTTTCCCTGCTCGCCCTGCCGCGTTTCATTGGTAATCACCCGGATACCGGTGAGAAAATCGAAGCCAATCTGGGTCGTTTTGGACCATACCTGAAATACCAGGCCATGTTCGTTTCCATCCCGAAAGCGGATGATATGTTCACTATCGGGATGGATCGTTCGGTCCAGCTGATCGCTGAAAAAGCCGCTAAGCCGCCATCGACCCGTGGCCGTTTCGGCCGCAAGAAAGCCGCAGCCCCGGCAGCAAAAAAAGCGGCACCAAAGAAAGCTGCACCGAAAAAAGAACCGGCCGTGAAAAAACCCGCCGCGAAAAAGGCGACAACGGCGAAAAAGACTACAACGACCAAAAAGGCAGCGGCTAAAAAATCATGAGAAAACGTTATATTCTGACGGGTGGAACGGATGGTTTAGGCAAGGCTTTTGCTGAAATCTGCCTCAAAAATGGCATCGAGATCATTTGCATCGACCGCAAAAAACCTGACTATGACTGCATCTATATCGAAGCCGACCTGTCTGATGAAAAGACGATTGAACGCACTGCGGATCTGATCAAAGATCAATATCCCACATTCGATGCCCTGATCAATTGCGCCGGTGTCATCAGTTTCGAGCCAGCGAATAATATCAGCTATTCGGAATTGCAACGCCTGTATGCTGTCAATCTCTTTGCCCCGGTCTATCTGACATCCCTGCTTTTTGAAACCATCAAAAAGAACGGGGCCGATCTTTTGAATGTCGGCTCCACCGCGGGAACCAAGCCGTATCTTGAACATATCAATTACGGCACATCCAAATGGGCCATGCGTGGTTTCAGCCTGAATTTGCAACTGGAATTAAAAGGAACGCCTTGCCGTGTGATCCAGTTAAATCCAGGCGGCATCCAGACCAAGATCTACGAAAAATTCCGGGGCGTGGAACAGGACGTCAAATCCTTTATGCTGCCTCAGGATATTGCAGATATTATGTATTATACATTATCGTTGCCAAAGTCAGTCGAAGTCTCTGAAATTTTGGTCAATCGCAAATAAAAGCTTAATGAGTTTTAAGCTTTTTCCCTTAAGCTGGGTCAAACCCGGTTAAGGAGAGACCACATGCTGACGCGCCTGATTTTTATTCTGACATTGTTCGGATCGGCGTTCCTGTCTTTTTCCATTCAGCCTTTGCTCGGTAAGATGATGCTGCCGATTGTCGGTGGTGCAGCAGCGGCGTGGATCGTGGCGATGGCTTTCTTCCAGATTGCCCTGCTTGGCGGTTACTTACTCTCTCATCTCTTACGCCGCGTCACACCGATCCAACACGGCCTGGTTCTGTTCGCGCTCTATGCGGCCGGTTTATATTTCCTGCCCACCATTGTGCCTGCTTCGCTTGAAATCAATGAAGCGCAATTTGTCGGTTGGGATGTCCTCAAAATCCTCTCCTGCACGATTGCTGTTCCGTTTATCGCCTTGACGGCGACGACATCGGCCCTGCTCCGCATTTTCAGCCGTACAAACGACAAAACGGCCAATGATCCGTATTATTTATTCATGTCCAGCAATGCCGGCAGCCTGATCGGTTTATTCATTTACCCGCTTTATCTGGAGCCACGTTTTGATCTGAATGATCTCAGCCAATTCTGGTTTACAGCCTATGGCATTGTCATGGCCGGCATTCTCTTATCGTTGCTGGTCGCAAAACGTGCCAAAGCGCCGGCCGCACCACAAGGTATTGCCCCGACCCATATTGCCGGTAAGGATATGTTCTTATGGTTCTGCCTGGCATTTGTTCCCTGCAGCCTCTCGATGGGTGTAACCTCTTCCATCACCACGGATATGGGCAGTTTTCCACTCTTCTGGATTTTGCCATTGGGTCTTTACCTGCTTAGCTTCATCTTTGCCTTTGCGCAAAAACCATGGGTCAAATTACAGGATCTGCATTTCTGGCATATCTGTTCGGCCAGCTTGATTTTTATGCTGATCACGCAAAGCGGCCTGACCTATGCGCCTAATTTTGTCACGTTGATGTTCGGTTTATGTGTGCTGCTGGGTTTGTTCTTCATCATTTGCTGGTCCTGCCATCAGACTTTGGCAGCCCTGCGCCCTGCACCGGACCGTTTGACCTTATATTATCTGATCATCGCGTTCGGTGGTGCCGTCGCCGGTGTTCTCAATGCTTTTGTTGCACCTTTGGTGTTGAACTATTCGGTTGAATTCCCGATCAGCGTTGTCTTATCGCTGTTATTACCGATGATCTGGTCGAAAAAATTGCTGCCCTTCCAAGGCCGTAAACAGGCGATTATTTTCAGCTTTATCACACTGGTCGGGATTGGTGGATTGATCGGGCGCCATTACGGCAAACCGGTACCCTCTATCAGTGATAACGAGCTGATGGCCATTACCATGTTCTTTTTCTTCTCCAGTTTGATCCTGGTCTTCAAACCCCGTTACCTGGCGGTATTAGGTGCTGCTACGGTTGTCTATTACGGAATGACCTCGCAAATGGGCTATGATATTTTCAAACACCGTAATTTCTTTGGTACCAGCATTGTCATGCAATTCGAAAGAGAACACACACAAATGCTAGGCTTACGCCACGGCAATACACTCCACGGCATGGTGCGTTATGATGCCGTGAACAAAAAACCTGTTATCGATATGGCCGTGGGTTATTACAGTTCAACCGGTCCTGTTCAGCATATTTATGATATCAAGACACCGAAAGAGATTGCCATCTTAGGCCTGGGTACCGGACAATTGAGCTGTTATTCCAAGACATCGAAAGTCAGCTTTTTTGAAATCGACCCGGATATGGTTGACCTGGCCCGTGACTATTTCCCTTACCTGAAATCCTGCCCGCCGGAAAAAGTCGTTATCGGCGATGCCCGCCTGACCTTTGCCAAAGAGCAACAAACCTATGATTTGCTGATCCTCGATGCCTTCAGCTCGGACGGTATTCCGATCCATATCCTGACCAGGGAAGCGATTGCCATGTACCCGCAACATCTGGCTAAAAATGGCCTGATGCTCTTCCACATTTCCAACCGCTATTTGTCCCTCTCCAAACAAATTGCCGCTGCCGCTCAGGAAACCGGGCTGACCAGCTATGAAATCCGCTATACGCCGGACAAGAAGAACAAATTTGCCCTGCCGTCCCAATGGCTGGCTGTCCCCCTGAACCCGCGAGATGGGAAAAATCTTCTGCAACACGGATGGCATGTGGTTGACCCACAAGGCACAAAAGCCTGGACAGATCAACGCTCAAGCGTATTGGATGCCCTCCGTGCCGATGTTACCGAAGAATGGCGGCACACGCCCCTCGACAAAAAGCCATGAAAGCCCTAGTTTAAGTATATGAAAAAATCATCAAAACCACCTGTAAAACCAAAATCCGCGCCTAAATCCCGTCAAGTCCGCAAGCCTGCCACTGTGGTCGGGTCGCTGACGGCTGCATCGCTTTTCGCTTATGTGCGTGCCAATGGCGGGACATCGACAAAAGCCGATATCATCCAGCATTTCGCCCTGGAAGGCCAGCAACAAGTGATGTTGCGTCAATTGATCCAGGAAATGACTGCCTCCGGCCAGTTCGAAAAAGATGTCAAACAAATGGTCCGCATCGCCGATACGCCACGTGAGAAACGTGCCGCCGTCGCCGCCAGCTTTATCGGTATCTTCAACGCGCAGCGTCGCGGTGGCGGTATCATCAAATCGACCCAGCGTCAGGATAAAACCACCGTCACTGTCACCGCTGAAGATACGGGCGATGCACATAATGGCGATCTGGTCGAAGTGAAACAGAATAAAGTCGTGCGCGTGATTGCCGCGCATAAAGACGCCAATTTCGTCAGCCTGCTGGCTATTCGTAATTTCGGCGTGCCGGATGCATTCCCGCAGGACGTCATTGCTGAAACCCAGGACATGATCGTACCGGAACTTGGCAAACGCACCGATCTGCGCCACCTGCCACTCGTCACCATCGATGGTGAAGATGCCCGGGATTTTGATGATGCCGTGCATGCCGTTGAAGATGACGCGCCTGATAATAAAGGCGGGTGGGTCATTACTGTGGCAATTGCTGACGTGGCGCACTATGTCCGTCCGGGTTCCGCATTAGATCTCGAAGCGTTCAAACGTGGTAACTCACTTTACTTCCCGGATCGTGTTGTCCCGATGCTGCCGGAAGCTTTGTCGAATGATATGTGTTCGCTGCGCCCGGATGGCCCGCGTGCCTGTATGGCCATCATCATGCGCGTCAATCACAATGGTCATATGATCGGCCAGAAGATCGTCCGCGGCCTGATGCAATCCAAAGCCCGCCTGACCTACAACCAGGTCCAGGCGGCATTAGATGGCAAGGTTGATGCAACGACCAAACCGATTCTCGCCGATGTCATCATGCCGCTTTATGGCGCATACAAGGTCTTGCTTAACGCCCGTAACGAACGTGGCACGATTGACCTGGATGTCCCGGAACGCAAGATCGAACTGAAGAACGGTGTCGTTGCCGCCATCCATCAACGCGAACGTCTTGAGAGCCATAAGCTGATCGAAGAAATGATGATCCTGGCCAACGTCGCCGCGGCAACTCTGCTCGAAGAAAAAAACCAGCCGTTATTATACCGTATCCATCCGAAACCGGACCCGGTCCGTCTGGAATCCACCCGCAATTTCCTGAAGGAATTCGGCTATAGCCTGAAAACCGGCACCGGATTACAGCCTAAGGATTTCCGCCAGATATTGCGTCAGACCGAAGGTCATGATGAGGAATTGCTGATCAACGAAATCATGCTGCGCACCATGTCACAGGCGGAATATGCTCCGTTCAATGCCGGGCATTTCGGTCTGGCACTCGAACGTTACGCACATTTCACCTCACCGATCCGCCGTTATGCCGATCTGATCGTGCATCGTGCATTGATCACGGCCTATGGTCTTGGCCCGGATGGTTTGACTGATGGCGAGAAAAATAAACTGCCCGCCATTGGCCAGCATATTTCCGACCGCGAACGTGTGGCCCAGGCCGCCGAACGTGAAACGATTGACCGTTACGTCGCCCTGTTCCTGCAGGATAAAGTCGGCCAGACCTTCCCCGGCCGTATCAGTGGTGTGACCAAAGCCGGTCTGTTCATTACATTGGATGAAACCGGTGCGGATGGCTTGCTGCCGATGCGCCTGTTGCCACAGGATTATTTCGAACATGACGAACAACGTCATATGCTGATCGGCCGCCGCAGTGGCCTGACCTTCCGCCTGGCGCAAAAAGTCTCTGTCGAATTGCTGGAAACCGATCCGACGGCGGGTCGTCTGGTGTTGCAACTGGCACCGGGATCTTATGATGCGAAATTGATTTCCCCACGCTATCGCCGCACGGAAACCGAAGAACCGCATCGTGATCGCCGTGATGAACGCGAACGTATGGATAGCCGTTCCGGTAATCGTGGCGGCCCGCATGGCCGTGAACCGCGAGAGCCACGCAAATTCGGCCGTCGTGACGATGCCCCGTCTGTGGGTCGTTTCGAACGTGAAGAACGTCCGTCCTTTGCCCGCCCTGATCGCGGCAATGATGCACCGCGCAGCCCCGAAGATACATGGCAGCGCCCGGAAAAACGCAATGTCGAGCGTAAAGTCTATACACGTTCCACTCCGGATGATCGTCCGCCACGTGACGGCGCACGTCCTGATCGTTTCGAACGCAGTGACCGCCCGGCGCGCGACGACCGTCCTGCCCGTCCGTTCGGTGAACGTTCGGATCGTCCGGCCCATTCATTTGATGATCGCCCACCGCGCGGTGATTTTGGTGACCGCAAACCATTCGGCAAACCTGCTGCTCCACGCGATGGCGCGCGTTCGGATCGTCCGCGTGATGACCGTCCACCACGTGATGGCGCACGTCCGCCGAAATCAGACGGCGGCTGGAAAAACGAACGCGGTGCCCGTGAAGATTACGGCGCCATCTCCGACAAACCGGCCCGCGCCCCGCGTGCCGAAGGCGGATTTAAATCTGGCTTCAAAGACAAACCAGCCGGTGGCGGTTTCAAATCCGACCGTGGCCCTGGCAAGGACTTTGGCAGTAAACCAGGCGGTAGCGGCGGCCGTGGTGGTCCAAAACCACCTGCCCGTGGTGGCGGTGGCGGACGCAGTAAACCGGGTGGCCGGGGCCGATAACGGCTCACAAACCCCTTTTATCTTATGAAAACATATGCTATAGCTTTCCTATCTTAGAGTGGAGGCTGTAGATGATCGTTTATAATCTGGATTCCGGCGCTGAAAAATATGTGCAAAAAGATGGCGTGGTTAAAGTCGATGATAACAACATGGCTTTAGACGCTTTTGCGCACAATAATTTCAATATGCTGATCAGATGGAGTCAAAATCATATCCTGAAATCTGAAGTGAGAGACGCCACATTGCAAAGTATGACGCATTACCGTCATGGTAA
>DASWYT010000183.1:0-12045 GCA_036404835.1 Alphaproteobacteria bacterium
ACGCAGCTGCAGCGTTGAATCCCCTTGGCAGGGGCTGCATGGCGGGATTATCATATCGAACGTCATAAACAGGAGTATTTGCAATGAGTCTGGTCGCCGACCGCGTGAAACGTCTGAAGCCTTCCGCCACACTGGCCATCGCTGCCAAAGCCCGTCAACTGAAAGCTGAAGGCAGGCCGGTTATTTCATTGAGCACAGGCGAACCGGATTTCGATACACCGGCCCATATCAAACAGGCGGCGATCAACGCCCTGAATCAGGGCGATACGAAATACACCGATGTCGGTGGCACGCCGGCACTGAAGAAAGCCGTTGCCGCAAAATTTCAGCGTGAGAACGGCCTGACTTATGCACCCGAACAGATCATTATCGGCGTCGGCGCAAAGCATGTGCTGTTCAACGCCTTGCTGGCCAGTTTGAATCCGGGTGATGAAGTGATCATCCCGGCACCCTACTGGGTGTCTTACCCGGAAATGGTGCTGGTCGCCGAAGGTACACCGGTAACAATTGCCTGTGAAGAATCCCAGGGTTTCAAACTGACGGCGCAGCAACTGGACAAAGCGATCACGCCGAAAACCAAATGGCTGGTGCTGAACTCCCCAAGCAACCCGACGGGCGCACTCTACAGCGCCGCCGAATTACGCGCCCTGGCTGATGTACTGGTGAAGCATCCGCATGTTTATATCATGACGGATGACATGTACGAACATTTACGTTTCGATGGTCTGGGTTATGCGACCATCGCCCAGGTCGCGCCGGAACTTTATGACCGCACACTGACGGTCAACGGCGTGTCGAAATCCTATGCGATGACCGGCTGGCGTATTGGCTACGCAGGTGGTCCTCTTGAATTAATCAAGGCGATGACATTGATGCAAAGCCAAAGCACCACCAACCCGGCCTCAATCGCACAGGCCGCAGCGGTGGAAGCGTTGAACGGCCCGCAGGATTGCGTCGAAGAGATGCGCCAGACTTACCAGCGCCGCCGCGATACGATGGTTGCCGGTATCAACCAGGCTGATGGCCTGTCGGTCAAGGCTCCGGATGGTGCATTTTACCTGTACGTCAATTGCCAGGGCATGCTGGGTAAAGTGACAGCAAATGGCCAGACACTGAACGGCGAAGCTGATGTCTGTTCTTATCTGCTGGAAGATTACAATCTGGCGGTCGTGCCGGGCGAAGCCTTTGGCCTCAGTCCATATTTCCGCGTGACATTTGCCACCAGCGACGCCGCCATCGCCGAAAGCTGCACCCGTTTGCAGCAGGCATGTGCGACGTTGAAGACGAATGGTGTTGCGGCGGCTTAAGTTTTAAGGGGAGATCCGGTATCTCCCTTTTCTAATTTAAGACAGCTCATCCAGCTTTATCTCAAAACTGACTTTGTGTGGTTTGAAACCCAGTTTCAGGAAAAGTTCCTGTGTGCGTGTATTGGTTGCAAGTGTTGAGAAAAACAACCGATCAAGCCCTAATTCTTTGAAATGCTCTGCGGCTTTTTGTCCCATAGTCTTGAATGTATAATGGTTGCGATAGGCTGGTTTGATATAGGCGCTGATGATATTGCCGGTTTGAGGGTGGCCTTCATCCAACCCATCACTATCGCTTACCCAGCCTGACAAAAATCCGATAGCTTCGGATTTTTCATTCAAAGCCAGTAAGACAATGCCATTCCGTTCGGCTGTATGGCGTTTGAAATAATGAAAACTCGTTTCGGCGAAACTTTCCACATCTTTTCGTTCAGGCCTGATGGCGCGCATGGCATGCATGAATTCCTTGTTTAAAGGACGCAACATCTCCCAGTCATGATCATCTTGAACCCTCATGATTGTGACAGGTTTCGTCATTTTTAAATCAGGCCATCCAGCTTTATTTCAAAACTGACTTTATGCGGTTTGAAGCCCAGTGTTATAAATAAATCCTGCATCCGCGTATTGGTGGCCAGTGTCTGGAACGATAAACGGTCCAGGCCAAGTTCTTTGAAATGCGCCGCGGTTATTTGCCCCATTTTCTTGAATGTATAAGCGTTGCGATAGGCTGGTTTGATGTAGGCGTCGGAAATCTCGCCGACTTTGCCATGGCCCTGATCCAGACCGTCGCTGTCTTCCATCCAGGCCGTCATAAAGCCGATGGCGTCGCCTTCTGTATTTACAGCCAGGAGTGCAATACCGTTTTTCTCGGCGACATTCCGTTGCATGTAACGAAAGCTGCCTTCGCTGATCGTGCTGAAAGGCTTGCGTTCGGGGCGAATGGATTGCTCGAATAATTGCAGTTCTTTTGATAAAGAACGCAATTCTTCCCATTGTTCGTTTGTTTCAATTTTGAGAATAGAGACTTGTGATGTCACTTCTTCTTCGCCATCAAACTCTGCAGATCGGCCAGTCCCGCGAAGGCCTGGTGGCCGGTTGGGCGGGCGGATTTGACCGGGACGATATTGTCGCGTGGATTACCGGCGGACGGGTTTGATTTTTTCTTATTGAACTGGCCCGGCGATTGTTTGGCTTTCGGTTTGTCATCGCGTTTTGGTTTATTCTGGCCCTGATAGGTTTTTTTCTCATCGCGGCGGTTATCGTCGCGCGGCGGGCGCAGGAAGAACGGTGTCGCTTTTTTCAGATGGTAGATACGCACCATTTTTGCAGCGGCATCCGGCTGGGCGGTGGCTTCGTTATTGGCCAGCTTGTCGGCATCGGTTGGTTCGGCCAGCGTATTTTCAACCATCTGATCCGGTTGTGCGGAGACTTCGGAATTCTCAGTCGTGTCAGAAGGTGCAACGGAGGCAGCCACGGCACCGGCTTCTTCGGCCGTTTTATCTTCGTAACGGAAGCCCAGGCCATGCAACACAGCCTGCAGCGCATCGACGGAGGTGCCGATGGTGGAGGCGAGGGCCGGATCGAATGTATAGATACCGTTTTGCGCTTTGTCGTAGACGGCGGAATTGACACGCTCGACCATATCAACACGCACGGCAATCGGGTCCGTAGCACCCAGGAAGACCGGGAAGCCCAGATCGAAATAGAAATGACGCGGCGCATCACCGTTCAGCTTGACCGAGACATTGCCTTGGGCTGGCAATGGCGTTTGCTCGCCGCTGAAACCGTTTTTCAGGCGGGACAGGATGGCGCGTTGTTTCAGCGCAGCGGTTTTCAGCATCTCGCGATGATAGATAAAATATGCACCCAATTTGATACCGAGATTATGCAGGGCCTGACGGTCTTCCTGCGCCAGTGTATTGACCAGTTCCTGGACATTCTTGCGCAGGATGACGCCGTTATGTTCGTAGACCTGGAAGGCAATGCCACGGGCCGTACCGCTGATAGCCGGCAGATCGGCCAGGGCGAGCAAGGGTTGCAACACTTTGTCCTGATGCGCTTTGAACCAGGTTTCCAGTGCAACGTCCAGGTTTTTCTGTTGTGCTTCGTTCAGGAAGGATGAATCGGCCAGAACGATTTTCGGCTGGTAAAAACTGTCTGTTTTTTTCAGCTGGGCGATGATCAGCTGGTCAGTCGTATCTTTGACCTGCCAGACGAATGCGCCGTCATCATTCAAAGACAGATAATCCTTGGATTGTTCGGCAAAATTATCCAATGCATTTTGCACCTGGCTTTGCAGCAGGTTCTGGGCAGCCTTGATCGTTGCCTGTTTGTCGGTCTGTGCAATTGTCGCATCAACCATGAAAAACCATCCTCTTAAAATTCCTAATGCGCGACCATTGACGGTCACGGTGCCGTCCCCGGCGATTGTATAAGCGACATTACCGTCATTTTTCATCTGACGCAACAAATGATGGCTCCGCCGGTCGACGAAACGCTGCGTTAACCGGTCATGCAGGGCGTCCGATAATTTATCCTCGATCCGGCGGGCGCGATCCTGCCAGGCTTCATGCTCTCCCAGCCAGCCCTGGACATGCGTGACATAGGTCCAGGTACGGATATGGGCGATGCGGGTGAGAAGCGTATCGATATCGCCATCGGTGCGATCAAGACGCTTGATATTTTCCGTGATCCAGTCATGCGGCAGCAGGGAATCGTGATCGGTGAGATACTGGAAAATCTCGCTGAGGAAGAGCGGGTGCGAGTCGGTCAATGTCTGGCGAAAATCAGGAATCTGGCAGACATCCCACAAGAGGCGCACCCTGTCCGGTGTGCTGGCGATATCCTGGATTTTCTTGTCTTTTGCCAGATAGTGCAGGGCGCGGTGATCATCCGCGATACGCGCCGCCATCAGCCGTTCATCATGCGGTGGTTCGGCCAGCGATTTCAATAAATTCGGCACGGATCGGAAATCCAGTTTGCTGTTGCGCCAGCGCAGCGTTTTCAACGGTGCAAACACATGGTTTTCCACGGCGGAACTGATGGCTGGATCGAGACCCGTCAATTCACCGGTGGTGCCGAATGTACCATGACGTTTGAAACGTCCGGCGCGTCCGGCAATCTGACCAACCTCATCGGCGCGTAAATCACGCATGCGTGCGCCATCGAATTTGCGGGATGCTGCCAGGGCGACATGGTCGATATCCATGTTCAGTCCCATGCCGATGGCATCGGTGGCCACCAGATAATCAACCTCACCGGATTGGTACATCTCGACCTGTGCATTCCGCGTGCGCGGGCTTAAGGCACCGAGGACGAGGGCGGTGCCGCCCCGTTGCTGGCGAATCTGTTCGCCCAGATGATACACATCATTGACATTAAACGCGACGATGGCGGAACGGCGCGGCAGGCGCGAGATTTTACGCATGCCGGTATAGGTCAGGGTCGAGAGGCGCTGGCGTGTTTCGATATGGCACTGGGGCAGGAAATCCTGCAGCAATGGCCGGATGGTTTCGGCGCCGAGAAAAAGCGTTTCCTCACGTCCCCGGGCATGAAGCAGGCGGTCAGTGAAAATATGGCCGCGTTCGGGGTCGCCGCAGAGCTGGATTTCATCGACCGCCAGGAAATCGACGGGAATCGAGACGGGCATGGCTTCGACCGTGCAGATGTAATATTTCGGCTGGAGCGGGATGATTTTTTCCTCGCCGGTGATCAGCGCGACCTGGTGGCGACCCTTGATGGCGATGAATTTATCATAATTTTCCCGGGCCAGAAGTCTTAACGGGAAGCCGATCATCCCGGTCCCATAGCTGGCCATCCGGTCCATGGCATAATGTGTTTTGCCCGTATTGGTGGGGCCGAGCAGGGCGGCCAGCCGGAAATCTTTACGCATGGGTCTATCATAGGGGGTAAAGCCCAGAATTAAAGCCATTTTATGGCTATTTAAAGCCTTGACTTTGCCATGAAACACTTATAAAAAGGCATTCCGTTCTGTAAAGACGGGCGTCTACTATGGTATGCAGCTGGTCCTCGGGACCCATGCCACAGAGATATATCATCCCGAAGGGATTACTTAAATGTCACCTGCTACTGCAGCGGCTGTTGTGCCGCAATTCAACTCTGACGAAAATTTCGAAGA
The DNA here is from genome assembly GCA_036404835.1 of Alphaproteobacteria bacterium. GTDB lineage: Bacteria > Pseudomonadota > Alphaproteobacteria > Micavibrionales > SZUA-601 > DASWYT01. The sequence continues at coordinate 5,443 of DASWYT010000183.1, forward strand.
TTTACTCAACGAAATGTTTGGTCAAACCACATCGCTGGAAGGCTCTGTCCTCCGCGGCGTTGTTATCGGTACCGAAAATGATTACGTTATCATTGATGTCGGTCTGAAATCCGAAGGCCGCGTGCCTATGCGCGAATTTGGCAATCCGGGCGTCGCCCCGAACGTCAAGCCTGGCGATACTGTAGATGTCTATGTCGAGCGTCTTGAAGACCGCGAAGGCATGGTTGTTCTGTCACGCGAAAAAGCCCGCCGTGAAGAATCCTGGATCGACCTGGAACGTGCATTCGAGAAACAAGAACGCGTCAATGGCGTTATCTTCAACCGTGTCAAAGGCGGTTTCACTGTTGATCTGGGCGGCGCCACGGCGTTCCTGCCAGGGTCTCAGGTTGATATTCGTCCGGTTAAAGATGTCGGCCCATTGATGGGTACGCCACAGCCATTCATGATCCTGAAAATGGACCGTGCCCGTGGTAACATCGTTGTCTCCCGCCGTGCCGTTCTCGAAGAGAGCCGCGCCGAAGCCCGTTCCGACCTGATCAAGGGTCTGAAAGAAGGCCAGGTGCTGCAAGGCGTTGTCAAGAACATCACCGATTACGGTGCGTTTATTGACCTCGGCGGCGTTGATGGTCTGTTGCACGTCACGGATATTTCGTGGCAGCGCGTCAATCACCCATCCGAAGCCCTGCAAATCGGCCAGCCGGTTACCGTTCAGGTCATCCGCTTCAACTCTGAATCCCAGCGTATTTCTCTGGGCATGAAGCAGTTGGAAGCTGATCCATGGGAAGGCGTACAAGCCCGCTTCCCAGTCGGTTCCAAGCATAAAGGTCGCGTTACCAACATCACAGATTACGGCGCGTTCGTTGAGATCGAAGCCGGTATCGAAGGTCTGGTACACGTTACTGAAATGTCCTGGACGAAGAAGAACGTTCATCCTGGTAAGATCGTTGCCACCTCTCAGGAAGTGGAAGTGATGGTTCTGGATGTGGATATGGAGAAACGCCGTATATCCCTGGGCCTGAAACAATGCACCGAAAACCCATGGACGCAATTCGCACAGACTCACAAAGCCGGTGATATCCTCGAAGGCGAAGCCAAGAACACAACCGAATTCGGTCTGTTCGTTGGTCTCTCCGGCGATATTGACGGTATGGTTCACCTGTCCGACATCTCCTGGACCCAATCCGGCGAAGACGCTGTGAAAGAAATCCAGAAGGGCGACAAGATCAAGGTCAAGATCCTCGAGATCGACGTTGAGAAAGAACGTATCGGTCTGGGTATCAAACAGCTCACCGAGAATCCAGGCGGCAACCATGCTGAATCTGGCTCTTCCACTGGCGGTGCAAGCCTCGAAGGTCTGAAAAAAGGCGACACGGTTACCTGTGTTGTCTCCAAGATCACCGATGGCGGCATCGAAGTCACGATCAAGGACAATGTTGAGGGCTTCATCAAGAAGGCCGAACTGTCCCGCGACCGTGCCGAGCAACGTCCTGACCGCTTTGCTGTTGGTGAGAAAGTTGACGCTCAGATCCTGACTGTCGACAAATCCGCCAAGAAACTGCAATTGTCGATCAAGGCCCGTGAACTGGCTGAAGACAAAGCAGCTATCGCTGAATACGGTTCGTCCGACAGCGGTGCCTCCCTGGGCGATATCCTGGGTGCTGCTCTGGCTGCTTCCAAGAAGCAGGACTAAGACATAACAAAGGGCGGCCGGGCCTTGGTTTGGCCGCCCTTTGCCTTTACAATTTGAAGCCTTATATAGGCAGTATAAGAATAGTAGAAACGAGGGTAGAAATGACAAAATCGGAACTGGTGCAATTACTGGTAAAGAAAAACCCACATCTGTTGCAGCGTGATATTGAAAAAGTCATTACGACCGTATTCGATGAAATTACAGCAGCGATGGCGCGTGGACAGCGTGTTGAATTGCGTGGCTTTGGCGTGTTTTCCGTCAAGCACCGTGAGCCTCGTGTTGGCCGTAACCCGCGCACAGGCCAGAGCGTGAAAGTTGCACCTAAGTCGATCCCATTCTTCAAGATTGGTAAGACATTGCACATGCTGATCAATGGCGAAACGCCACCGGTCGGCAAGCCACGTGGCCGCAAGAAGGCGACCGCTGCTGCATAAAAGCAGGAACATGCTATAACAAGCTCGAATTTATCCCGGCTCCGTCCGGGATTTTTTTGTGTCTGATGAATAAGGAAATAATTTTCATATTGATATGTGTTGCAGGAGGCATTATGATGATGCTGTCTAAAAGGAGAACATCATGTTCGGTTTTAATTTAAAAGAAATCCTGCAAAAAACGATCAAAGAAATTGCCCATATTGGCGATGAGATAAGCAAGAACCCTTATAATGACGGCGTGACGCTGCCGGTTTACGAACCAAAAGAAAATACCGGTAAGATAAAAAATAATAAGAACATCCAGCCATAGTCTGACAAGGCATGGAACAATTTTTTTGCGGGCAATTATCCCGTCAGTATAACGAACCGCTTTTCGGCACCGCCAGCCAGTTCCAGAGCCTGTTCCTGCTGGAATATAGCGCTCCGTGGGGTGAAAAAGCCTTGGCCGAAAGCGACATTCCGCAACAGGTCAAAATTCATTTGCAGTTACAGATGGATGGATTGACGCAGCCACGTCTGATGTTAATCCGTCAGAACGAGAAAAACACGGACGGCAAGATCACATTCTATGCCGTCAATAATAATCCGGCCAAGCCGTTCTATAATGAGTTTACGCTAGGCAGCTATGAAGAGTTGCTGGATTTCAATCTCTCCGAGACATTGCAGTACCGGCAAAATGCGTCGCATGAACCGCTTTATCTGGTTTGCACCAATGGCAATAAAGATAAATGTTGCGCCAAGTTCGGGATGACTTGTTATAAGCAGTTATTGACGCGTATTCCAAAACACCGTGTCTGGCAATGTACGCATGTCGGCGGTGATCGCTTTGCACCCAATATCGTGATGGCACCACAAGGCGCCTATTTTGCACGTCTGGGCACGGAGCAGATGGATCATTTTATCGACCAGACGGAACAGGGGCTGATCGATCTGACCTATTACCGTGGCTTATGCTGGTACGGCAAGGATGTGCAATCAGCAGAGTATTATATTCGCCGTGAGACGGGTCTTTTAAATTTTGCAGATCTTGAGTTTGTCGAGAAATCGCTGGCCGATGATTTTTACAAGGTTATCTTTCGCCAGCGTGCGACAGACCGTGTGGTGACTGTGCAGATGATCAAACAGATCAGCGATTACGAATTCTTCCTGACCTGTCAGGCAGTCAATAAAAGTAAAGTTGAAAAATTTGCTCTGATTGATATAACAGGTCTTTGATAAATCAACATTTTATCTGTGGTTGAAAAGTGTTTTTTCTTGACATATTGAATTGTGTTGGCTTATGGTTTCTCACCCCCTTTCACACGCGCTGGAGAGAAACGTGAAACAGAACAAAAAAGAAGAATATGTCGCGAAATTACAGGCTGCCATGTTGAATGCCAAATTCGACAATGGTCCAGGTTGCTGTCAGGATACCAATAAGTTGGTAGTGGCATCCGTTGAACAAGAGATGAGAAGAATTGATCTGGGCAAAAAACCGACAACGGCCAAAATTTTCAAACAGCGCGTATTTGGCCAACAGATTTAAAAAAACGGATATAAAATCGCTTTTTGAAATGCGCTTCTCAAGGGCGCATTTTTTTTAATCTTCTAAAAAGCCGCTGAGTTTCAGTGCGACGCCCAATTTACCGCTGATGCTAATCTTACCAAGCAAGGCACCCATTTGCGGGTCGAGATCGCCTTTCAGGACTTTCTCCAGATTTTCGGCGGATAGGGTAAAGGTCGTGACCGGTTCCTGGTTCGGGGCATCGAGAATTGCGGCGGGATGGACCATGCCATCGATAAAGATCTGGCCGTCTTCTTTTAGGTCAAACAGGACGGGATAACCCAATGGTGGCGCGCCTTTGAGTTTTTTCTCCATCATGTCTTTGAGTTCGGAACGATCAAGCGGCATAGAGTTCGGCCTCGCTGATATCCATCAGGTTTTTCGCACCGCTCGCCAGCATGCGGAAGCGGCTCTCATATTCTGGCAGGACGCGCTGCATAAAGTAATTCGCGGTCTTGATTTTCATCTGGTAGAAATCCTTATTCGCCGGATCGCTTTCCAGTTTGGCTTTCGCGGCTTTCGCCATTTTCAGCCAGTAGAAACCAAGTACGACCAGGCCGAACATCTTCAGATAATCGGAGGCGGCGGCACCGGCTTCGTTCTTGTCTTTCAGGCTGTTTTGCGCGATCAGCACGGTGGCCTGCTGCAATTTTCCAAAAGCTTTGATCCATGGGAATAACAACTCGGCCAGGCCAGCGTCATTCTGGTTCTCATCGATAAATTTCTGCGCCGGGTGGAAGAAGCGGCGCAACACACGGCCATAACCGGTCGCCATCTTGCGGCCGACGAGATCAAGCGCCTGAATGCCGTTTGTGCCTTCATAAATTTGCGTGATACGCGCATCGCGCAGGAATTGCTCCACCGGATAATCACGGCAATAGCCGACACCGCCATGCACCTGCACGGCCCAGTGCGCCACTTCGAAACCGATATCGGTTCCCATCGCTTTGACAATCGGTGTCATCAACTGGACAAACTCATCCGCTTCCTGGCGTTCATCGGCGGTTGCAGCGCCATGGGTCAGATCGACGGCAAAAGATGTATCCAGCAACAGCGCACGCATGCCTTCGACCAGAGATTTGCTGCGGAGTAACATGTTACGCACATCAGGATGGACGATAATCGGATCGGCGTTTTTCTCAGGATAAACCGGACCATTCAAGCCACGCCCTTGTAAGCGGTCACGCGCGTAAGAGAAGGCGCTCTGGCACGCCACTTCGGCAACACCGAGGCCTTGTGTACCCACAAGCAAGCGCGCTTCGTTCATCATGGTGAACATCGCTTTCAAGCCTTTATGCGGTTCGCCGACCAGCCAGGCTTTCGCGCCTTCATAATGCATGACGCAGGTTGGTGAGGCATGGATGCCCATTTTCTCTTCGATGGAACCGCAGAAAAGTTTGTTCTGTTCGCCAAGCGATCCGTCGGCATTGACCATGAATTTCGGTGCGATAAACAGCGAGATGCCTTTGACGCCCGGAGGTGCATCGGGCATACGCGCCAGCACCAGGTGAATGATATTTTCCGCGAGATCATGATCGCCGCAGGAGATGAAGATTTTCGTGCCAGTGATGGAATAAGAACCATCGCCATTCGGCTCGGCTTTTGTGCGCAATAAACCGAGATCGGTACCGGCCTGTGGTTCGGTCAAATTCATCGTGCCGGTCCATGTGCCCGCGATCATCGGCGGCATATAAATATTTTTGAGTTCGTCCGTGCCATGTAAACGCAACGCGTTGATCGCGCCCTGTGTCAGGCCCGGGAACAGGCCGAAGGCTAAATTCGCGCTGGAAATATATTCGGCCATGATGGCGGAAATGGTTTGCGGCAAGCCCTGGCCGCCATATTCGGTTTCAGCAGAAAGAGTTGTCCAGCCGCCATCACGATAGAGGTTATAAGCGTCTTTGAAACCGGGAGGCGCGGTGACTTTACGGTCAGCCCATGTTGATCCGATTTCATCACCGATTTTATTGAGAGGCGCAAAGACATCGGCGCAGATACGGCCGCCTTCTTCGAGCACGGCATCGATCAGATCGGGGGTCGCCTCGGCAAAGGCCGGGAGGCTGCTCAGGCGGTTCCAGTCCAGCACATCATACAGCAGGAAACGTGTATCCTTGATTGGTGCCGTATAATGAGACATGGGACCTCCCGCATAAGCTTAAATCTAAGCCTTATTGTGCCAGAAAGGCTTTAGCGGGAGGTAAAGATAGCAAACCCTTTAAAAGGTTATATTATTTTTTAAGCGGGGTCATGGCCGGGGCGGTTGGAGCCGTTGGGGTCGGGATGGACGGGGTGGCGCCGGTTTTCGGTGCGGTCGTGCCATCGGTTTTACCCATGCCCAGCATTTTGGTCAGGACGGTCATATTCTGGCCATTGATGGTGACCTGGCCGTCCGGGGTGAAATTGATGTTATAGACAGTCTGGCCTGGCTTATCCGGGGCGGCTTGGCCCATGCCCTGCAGCATCATGATCGCCATCATGGCTGGCCCGGTATTGGCCATGCCATTCTTGCCCATCTGGGTTTGCAATTTGGCGATGGCATCAGCCATGTTGGTCAGGTTGATCGTGACGTTACCGGTGTTGTAGGTCGGCGAGACATTGGTTGCCGTCAGCAAGCCGGTACCGGTCGCTTTCAAACCGCTCGGGCTGTTGAGATCAAGGCTGTCGATCTGGATTTGCGTACCCGCAGCAACCTGGGCGGCGCGGGCTTTTTGCTGGCCTTCCTGCGTGCTTTGGTTGATGGTGAAATATTCCATAGGCATGTTGCGGATCGTTGCGGTGAGATTGGCCGTTTGCGGAATGATATCCGTAAAGGCCGGTGCGTTATAGCTCTTGATGCCATCAGCGGAACCGACGACATTGATAGTCAGCAATTTGTTGGAGATATTGGCGATCTTGTTTTTCATCTGCAGATTGCCAACGGACAGGGTGTTTTTGCC
>DASWYT010000184.1:0-2649 GCA_036404835.1 Alphaproteobacteria bacterium
GAATGGCGAGCGTGTCACACGCAAGAACATGCCACAGCGTCTGGTCGGTTTGAGCGTTCGTCCGAAACTGGTGAATTTGCGCTGGATGGATGTGCCGAATCAGCGTGTGGTCAACATCACGCTGCGTCCGCACCAGAAATACCTGCTCGACAGCGATACGATTGTTCCGGCTGATTAAAGAGCAGTGAGAAAAATATGACATCCATTGTAAAAATTCAAAATGTCGATGTGGCCTATGGCAAGCAACAGGTCCTGTTCGGGATTACGTGCGATATTGTTGCCGGTGAATGTTTCGGCCTGATCGGCCTGAACGGGGCTGGGAAGACCACCCTGATCAAGACATTGCTCGGCCTGCGCAATCCGATGAGCGGCAGCATCACGATGTTCGATGCTGCACCGGGACAGGATAATGTCAAACACCGTATGGCTTACCTGCCGGAAAAATTCGAACCGCCGGCGTTTCTGACCGGCCTGGAATTTTTGCGTTTCGCTTTGTCGCTGTACAAGAAAAAACTATCCATTGCGAAAGCCAATGAATGGGCGGTCCGTTTCGGTCTCGATCCAAACGCATTGACACGCCGCGTCACGACTTATTCCAAAGGCATGCGTCAGAAAATAGGCCTGATGGCGACGATGTTGACCGATGTCGATCTGCTGATCCTCGATGAGCCGATGAGCGGCCTCGACCCGCGCGCCCGTGCCCAGGTCAAGGATGCTATCGCCGCTTACCAGCAACAGGGCAAGACCGTGCTGATCTGCTCGCATATATTGGGTGACCTGGATGAACTCTGCGCCCATATCGGGGTGATCCATCGCGGTCACCTGGCCTTCAGCGGCACGCCACAGGGTATGAAGTCCCAGACCGGCAAGGATAATCTGGAACGCGCTTTCCTCAGCGTGATCGATTCATTTGATGTAAGCACTGCGGCCCAGGCTGCCTGATCAGGATATTCGGTCGTATTGGATAATATCGAAAGCAGGCTGCCCATTGGCGGCTTCATGTGTCGATAATGTATTTTCACGCCATTGCATCGTTTTGTAGTCGCGGGGGAAAAAAGCATCCCCTTCATAATTTTTCTTGATATGCGTCAGATAGAGACGGTCGGCAAAGGGCAGGGATTGTTTGTATATCTCACCGCCACCAATGATAAAAACCTGTTCCTGATCTTTCGTGGCAGCATCTTTTTTAGCAATGGTCAGAGCATCGTCCAGATTATCGGCCCAGATCAGTTTACCATCCTGATCGTCGCCTTTTTGGCGGCTAAGGATAATATTCAACCGGTTGGGCAGGGGGCGAAAACGGGGTGGCAACGACTCATAGGTCTTGCGTCCCATGATCACGGCGTGACCGGATGTCAGGTTTTTGAAATGCGCCATATCCGCCGGCAGTTGCCACAACAACTGATTGTCTTTGCCAATCACGTCATTCTGGCTGAGCGCGGCGATAATAGTGGTTTTGGGATCAGCCATTACACCGCAACTGGCGCTGCGATGCGCTCATGGCACTCATAATTTTCGATGGCGAAATCATCGTACGTAAAGTCGAAGATGTTTTTCACAGCGGGGTTTATTTTCAATGTCGGTGCGGCGAATGGGGTCCGCAGCAATTGCGCGTCTGCCTGTTCGACATGATTGCTGTACAAATGCACATCGCCGAATGTGTGGATAAACTCGCCGGGCTGCAGATTGCACACCTGGGCCAGCATATAAGTCAGCAAGGCATAGGATGCGATGTTGAACGGTACGCCTAAGAACACATCAGCGCTGCGCTGGTATAATTGGCAGGACAGCTTGCCGTCATTGACGTAGAACTGGAACAGGCAGTGGCATGGCGGCAACGCCATCTTATCGACATCGCCGACATTCCACGCGCAAACCAACAGGCGTCGGGAATGGGGGGTGGTTTTGATCTGCTCAACCAGCTGGCTGATCTGGTCGATCTGGTGTCCGTCCGTGGTTTCCCAGGAACGCCATTGCTTGCCGTAAACGGGGCCCAGCTCACCATTTTCATCAGCCCATTCATCCCAGATACGGACTTTATTATCCTTCAGGTATTTAATATTGGTGGAACCCTGCAGGAACCATAGCAGCTCATGGATAATGGCGGGGGTGTGGATTTTCTTGGTGGTCAGCAGAGGGAAGCCCTTGGACAGGTCAGTACGCATCTGATAGCCGAACAGGCTATAGGTGCCAGTACCGGTCCGGTCGGCCTTGAAAGACCCTTCCGTGCGCAATTTGCGCAAAAGCGTCAGATATTCCTGTTCCATGCATAACCTCCCCAAAGCGAATCGCTTGTATGTCAAACTGGCTTATTCTTGCAAAAACAGGGGGGTTGTGATAGAATAAAAGGGTTCCCTTCGGGGGACTATGGCGATAAACGCTTGACGGCATAAGCATCGTGGACCCGGGGGCAGTACCCGGCGCCTCCACCAGCCTTTGCCGAAGTGTCAATGAAGGCAAGGCTGCCGCGTCGGAGCGCAGCGTAGACGGGCTATCCCGTGTGACGTTGTGACGGCTACGGCTCGGCAAGCCACTTGGCATTTCGATTAAGGCTGATAAGGGGGCGAAACAGGCTCGACACGTGTAGTAAAGGTCCGGTTTTTGCTCGGTATGATATCCGCCGTTTCGGGTCATTTATAGTAAATGCCA
>DASWYT010000185.1:0-1829 GCA_036404835.1 Alphaproteobacteria bacterium
CGGCAGGGCTTTCATCACCGGCGAGCGGCCATAGGACTCGCCCCCGGTTTTCTGCCAACGGAATAACATGAACGGCGAATAGGCCAATGCTTCATGCCACAATATTTGCGGCGTGCCCTGGGCCGGATTCGTCATGATGACATGATCATTGGTCAGGCCATGCGGCAGCACAGCATACAACAAGGTAACGTTGTCACTGTCCCCGGCATAAGATTGCAACGCCGTACTATCGATAGCCGGACATTGCCGGAGAAACTCCCCGACACTCATCTCCAGCCGCATAAACAAGCCGGCCATATGTTCGTCATTCAGGTAAATTTGCGGCAGCGGGATGCAGCGGAACTGGAAAGCACTGATCTCGCCCGGCAGGGTCTCATCGAAACGCAAACAGGCCGTCCCGACCGTCACCATATCGAGCAAAGCCTGGTGCAGTTCCACCGTGAAATTGCTGCGGCGGAAATGATCGTGCAAGGCGCGGTTGACGCGCTCCAGCATCGGTGCCAGTGCAGCGGATTGTTGTTCCGTCAGTTTCGGGCCGGCGACAATATGGACGAAGGGCGACCAGGGCGGTACCAGATTCGTCAATAGCGCCGAGGCCAGTTGATCGACCGCATCAATAGCCGTCGCATCGAACAAGGATTGATAAGCCTGTTTCCAGGAACGCGTATTCTGCCCGACCACGCGTGTCGGCAGGGCGTAATCATAACAATCCTGCCACAGAGCTTCCCAGGGCTGGCGTTCATTCTGGGCACGGACGAATTGCGTTGCGACCTGTTCCGCCGTCAAGGCCATCGTTTCGAGTGAATCAAATGTTGTCATCTTATTCACCCAATAAAGTGCGACGGGAAAGATTGGCATTGCTGTCATTCAACACGCCACGAAATGACGTGGTAATCGTGCCCAGACGGCCACGGCGGCGTTGCGCCAGGGATTCTTCAGCCTGCGCGGCCGCTTCCGCAGCAGCATCGGCGGCATCGGCTGCCGGATCAGTAACAGGTGTCACCGGGGTGGATACCGAAGCCTTATCAGAGGAAGAAGAATAACCCAATAGTAATTTCGGGACGGCGGAAACGATTTTAGCCATGATGCGATACCTTTTCAGTCAGGAGGGGATGAACGCATTATGCTGGCGCAAAAATGCATAGAGTTGATGGGGCGTGACGATGCGGCGGCGATGTATTCCCAAAAACCGCTTGATCACTTCGACACAGGAAAAAATAAAGAACGGCGCCGGATTCTGCAGGTCGCGGCGGATCGGCGCGCGCATCAATGTCAAACCGTTCTGTTGCAACCAGTGCGGCAGATCGAAAGAGGGCGGAACCGGCAGGATGGTGATTTCCAAGTGCGGCGATAGCGGATCAATCGCCAGCCAGTGGTTCTGGTTGCGGGCAATCGCAAAACAATGGCGGAAGCCTTTTTTGAGGGCACGCAGCCACCACAATTCCGTTTCACCGGAAAAACAGACCCAGGCTTCACGCGGTTCGCCGAACCGGACGCGCTGGTCATCCGGCCAGTTGGGCAAAGGGATAGCGGTCAGACGCATAAGGACACCTCCTGGCAGACAGGCAGAGGCAGTGAGGGTGTCCCGAAACTGGATAAATCTCTCATTTTAGACTTGCTTTCCTGCTACAAGTTTTATACTATGAAGATAATCCTTTGTACTATGAATATATTCCTACGTCAAGAGGAAAAGTGACTATTTTCCTATTTTGATCCAGAAAAGAGGTTCCATGTTGAAACGTGACACCACCCGCAAGTCCACCCGCCAGGTCGGTCTGCAGCATGACGATATCTGGCGCGCCATTGATTTACTGGCGGAAAGCCATGGT
>DASWYT010000186.1:0-18367 GCA_036404835.1 Alphaproteobacteria bacterium
CGTCGTTTAAGCGCGTTGCAGATAAAAACAAAATAGCCCGGTTTGAACCGGGCTTTTTTTATAAGGGGTATAATTGTGTTTAATATGGGATGTGCAAAGGACCCTTGGATATTTTGACTTTGAAAGTACCTGGTGTCTGGCTTTTAACAGGTGCCTCTGCTGTAGCTACTACTGCTGAAGCCTGTGGAGCATTATCAAAGAATGCGGCTGCATCTTCCTGTGCGGCTGATTTTGCAAGGGTGCGTGTTGTATCGTCGATATAAGGATTTTGGTCTAATGACTCGATGAAAGCATTTGTCGGTGAGTTGTTCATGGCAGGACACTTTGTAGGGGTTGGATATCCAGAATATGAACTATTATTACAATTTGCAAGCAAAATTTGTAATAATATTATTATTCTTGAGCTGGGCCCCCAATCGCAGCGGCCAGACGAGGGTGAATCCGTATAAAATTGGCCTGCAGGGCCTTCAGGCCGATATCACGGGCGCCTTCGGATAAAGGGGTGCCATTCGATAATGTCGCATTGGCCAGATACTGCACGGTATTTTTGTATCCTGCGATCAGTTCTTCATCGGATAATGGGCTTTTGATTGTGTTTGACATGATATTTCTCCGTAAATGGTCATATAGCTTACGTTATTTAATTGATTCTGTAAATATATTTCGTATTTATGTAACTGTCTGATTTCACGCCATAAAGGCACAGTTGGAAAAGCCGACTGTCACTTATCTGTCACATGCTTTGTGTGATCCATGGACCAAAAAGCTTACTGATCGATTTTTTATGCGTGATACCGACATCATGCAGGTCTGAACTTTTTTCATTTCCCTTGGAGTTAATCATGAACAGAAAAATTTTACTGGCCGCCACCATTTTGGCGGGCGTTCCATTCGCGGCACATGCTGGTGATGATCATTACAACAGCACCACATACGAACATCATAACAGTTCAACGCAAACTTATGCCGACCGTAACTGGGCAGGCGTTGAAGGCCCGTATATGACGGTGCTGGGCGGTTACAACAATCCGGAAGGTGATAATGGTCTCGATCCGGATGGCGGTTGGATCGGTGGTGTCGCATTTGGTGGCAAGACCGAATGGGCGCGTGCCGAACTGGAAGCCTCCTATCGTAACAGTGATCTGGATAATGTTGGTGGTGGCGATGTCGATTCCACTGCGATCATGGCAAATGCCTATTGGGACTTTGAGAATAACACAGGGATCACACCGTATGTCGGTGCCGGTATTGGTACAGCCTATGTTGATTTCGATTCCGTTGGTGGCGATGACAGCTGGGAATTCGCTTACCAGGGTATGGCCGGTGCCAATATCAACGTCGCGCCGCAATGGGCCGTCGGCGCGGAATATCGCTATTTCGCAACCACCGAAGTCGGGGATACCGACTATGATAACCATGCGGTTATCGGTACGGTCCGTTACACATTTAACTAATCGTTCCAACGGTTTGATTGATAAAGCCGCCCTTCACCGGGCGGCTTTCTTTTTGGGCAGCTTTTCCCTAAGATGACCGGCATGTCTTCCATGCCTGCCACCACACATTTTGATCCGACCCTGGCGTCGGCAACAGCGTCATCTGCGACTGTGCGTGATTATATCATGCTGCTGAAGCCGCGTGTGATGACACTGGTCGTGTTCAGCGGCTTTGCCGGCATGATGGCTGCACCGGGCCATATCCATCCGCTGCTGGGTGCGATGGCGATGTTGTTCCTGTGCATTGGTGCAGGCGCCTCCGGTGCAATCAATATGTGGTATGACCGCGATATCGACGCGATCATGACACGCACGCAAAACCGTCCGATCCCGTCCGGCCGCATGGTGCCCGAAGAAGCTTTATCCTTTGCGCTCGCAATGGGCTTTTTCGCGATCATGCTGATGGGCGTCTTCGTCAACTGGGTGACCGCCGCGTGGCTGTTCTTTGCGATGGTGTTTTACGCCATCTTCTACACGATGATTTTAAAACGCCGCACGCCGCAGAATATCGTGATTGGTGGTGCCGCCGGAGCCTTCCCGCCCGTCATTGGCTGGGCCGCAGTCACAGGTGATGTGTCGCATCCGCTGCCATGGCTGTTCTTTGCGATTATCTTTTTATGGACACCGCCGCATTTCTGGGCGCTGGCCCTGGTGAGCTGCCAGGATTACGCCAAGGCGAATATCCCGATGCTGCCGAACACGCATGGCGAGAAAAACACACGCTGGCAGATGTTGATCTACACACTCATCCTGTGGGGCGTTTCTGTCCTGCCATGGACGATGGGGTATCTGAATAAAACCTATGGGATCGGTGCGCTGGTGCTGGGCGGCATGTTCACCATCAGTGCCATCCAGGTGCTGCGTCTGAAAACACGCAAAGCCTCGCAATTGATGTTCGGCTATTCGATCCTCTATCTTTTCCTGATCTTTGCCTTAGTTATTGGTGCACAATGGTAAAAGAAAAAGACAACTCCGCCCAGGCGCAATTACGCAGCAAGAACCGCGCGATGCTGATCTTACTGGTGTCTCTTATTTTGCTGATTTTTGCAGGCACCTTGGTGCGTATTACGATCGGGCATTGAAAAAAAGCGCATTAAAAAAGGGGCTTTAAGAAGCCCCTTTTTCGTATCTTTCACAAATCGCTGCTTATACTTCCCACGGGAAGCTCAGCCAGGTGTCCTGTGGCATATCTTTTGCAAAGAAGTTGCAGTTTTCCTTGCCTTCCGGTTTCGCATAGACAACGGCCAATTTCGCTTTTGGATAACGGCGATGGATCAGTTTTGCGGTCTGGCCGGTATCGACGAGATCATCGATAAACATCCAGCCTTCGCCATCGAGAATATTATCGACGGAACCGAGCATTTCCAAAGCATGTTGCTGCTGGCCGTCATAAGACGATACGGCAACCGATTTGACGTTACGGATATCCAGCACATTGGCAATAATCGCCGTGGCGCATAAACCGCCGCGGGCAATCGCGATCAGGCCCTTGATGTCGCCTTGCTCTTTCAGCGTGGCGGCCAGGATTTTGGTGTCGGCTGTAAATTGATCCCAGGAGATCTGTTGCTTTTCGCTCATATTATCTGCCGTTTCGTAAGTTATTTAAGCGTTACCGCACATGTCTAACGTTAAGCGTTCCCGCTTTGACCGCCATTTTGAACGACGTTCTGCTGGTACATGGCTGCGAAATCGATCGGGTTGATCAGCAATGGCGGGAAGCCGCCTTCGCGTGTGGCATCGGCAATGATCTGGCGAGCGAATGGGAACAGCAGGCGCGGGCCTTCGATCATCAGGACCGGCTGGATCTGGTCTTCATTGAAACCTTGCAGCGTGATGATGCAGGCATAAGCCAGTTCGACCACGAAGCAGGAGAATTCTTCGGTCTTGGCTTCGGCATTCACCTTCAGCGTGACTTCATATGTATCATCGGCCAGCGGGCGGGCTTCGACATTGATGTTGACTTCAACATTCGGCGGTTTTGCACCGGTCATCAGGCTGCGCGGGGCGTTCGGATTTTCAAAGGAAAAATCCTTGATGTATTGCGCATTGACGGTGATCGGGAATTGACCGGCCGGATTGGTATTTTCGTTCATCATTTAGCTCGCTTTTGACATGTTTAGTAAAGGTTTTGCCCAATCTAGCATAAAAATGCTAAAGGGAAAACTAATGAAAAAGCCAAGGAAAAGCAGGGATAAGGGGAAAAATAGCGCCGGGCTGGGCGAATTATGCCCTAGCAGGAGGAGGAAAGTGCCCGGCGCGTCGCAGGGTTATAACAATACGCGCCGGGATATGCAAGCATTATTTTTTATTTTTTCAGTAAATCGCGAATTTCTGCGAGCAGGATTTCCTGGCGTGGAGGCGGTGCAGCAGCGGCTGCTTCCTTTTCATGTCTCTGTAGGCGACTAATTTGTTTGATAATAACAAAAATCGCTAATGCGACGATCAAAAATTGCAAAATCGTATTGATGAAGAGGCCGTAATTTAAGGTGACGGCACCTGCTTTTTTAGCGGCTGCGATGGTTGCAAAGGCTGCAGGCTGGCCTTCCGGACTATGCAGGACCCAGAATAATTCGCTGAAATCGACTTGGCCGATCAGCAGGCCCAGCGGCGGCATGATGACATCATCCACCAGGGATGTGACGATCTTGCCGAACGCCGCACCGATAATCACACCGACAGCGAGGTCTACAACATTGCCTTTCAGGGCAAAACTTTTGAAGTCGTTCAGGAATTTGTTCATGAATTAGGCCTCTTTGGCGATGGCATTTTCGAATGGAGTGTCGGTTTTGCCGTTAAAGAATATAGGCATCTTAAGATCAACCTTTTGCGAAATATAGTGTTTTTTTTTCATGATGGCCGGGTGCTGAAGGTTTGATACAGGGCTGAAAAAGCCGCAAGAAAACCCAATTTATGTCAAAATGCATCTGGTCAAATTGCTTAAAAACCTCTATTTTGAAAGGCATGAACCATTCCTTTCCGCTTGATATCCTGATTTTGGCCGTTTTCGCCGCTGTCCTGTTCTTTCGTTTGCGCAAAGTGCTGGGTGAGAAACAGGAAGGTGAGCCGCCGAGCATTGATCCCGCCCTGCTTTTAAAAGCCCGTCAGCTGGCCGGCAAAGCCAATGATGATGCACAGGCACCGGCCGATAAAAACACGCCGCCACAAATTGCGGTCAACTGGGCGCAGGCTATGCCGAATTACCAATGGGTGGCGAATGCGACGACGCATAATCGTTTGTTGCCATTGGCTGCCGTTGATCCGTCCTTCAATCCATCGGGTTTCCTTCAGGGCGCGCGCCGTGCGTATGAGCTGGTTGTCGTGGCGTTTGCGCGCGGCGATGTGGACACTTTGCAAGCCTTGCTGGCGCCGTCTTTATACGACGCCTTCAAGGACGATATCCAACAACGCCAGAAAGATGGCCAACAGCGTGAATTGCTATTGCACACGATGCGTTCCGCTTTGATCAGCGATGCCTCCCTGACCGGTACGATGGCCTATGTCACTGTCGATTTCGTCACGGAACAAAGCATTACGTTGCGTGATCGCAACGGCCAGGTCGTCGATGGCCTGGATGGCAGCAAGCATGTGCTGCATGAACGTTGGGTCTTTTCCAACGATCTGAAGGACGATGAGACATTATGGCGTCTGGTGGAAACCGACGCGATTGATGATTAACGGCAACATCCTATCACGATGAGACATTCCATGCGTCATTTTTCCATGCTTGCCCTGTTGTCTGCCCTGATGTTGTCAGGTTGCGGCACGTCATTCGACCAGCAATGGCAAAATTGGGGCAGTTCCTTCGGCGGCAAGGCCGAAGATTCGACATCCATGCGTCTGGAGAAAACATCCTTCGATAAATTGCCGGGCTGGGGCACTGACCAGGTCGGCGAAGCGTTGCTGGCGATGCAGAATTCCTGTGCTGCTATCAAACAGCGCGATCCGGCCAGGCCAATGAATGTCAATAATGTCGGCGGGACGGCTGCCGCGTGGCGTGATGTGTGTAACGCGCTCGACGGTATGGATGAAGCCGGGGCCGCGGATAAGGATGCCACTGTTGCACGCCAATTTATCCAGACCTGGTTTGATCCATATGTGATTTCAACACCGGCGGGCAAAACCGGTTTATTCACCGGCTATTACGAGCCGGGCCTGCGTGGCAGCCTGACCCAGCAAGGTCCATATCAATATCCGCTCTATCAGCGCCCGCCGGATCTGGTGATGGCGGAACTGGGTGATTTCCGCGATACATTACAAGGCCAGCGTATTGCCGGTCGTGTGATCAATGGGGCGCTGAAACCATATGAAGATCGCGCCGCAATCGATAAAGGTGCACTTGCCGGTAAAAATCTGGAATTGCTGTGGGTCGATAATCCGTATGATGCGTTCTTCCTGCAAATCCAGGGATCCGGTCGCGTGACGATGAACCCGAATGGCACAACCACAGGCCCGGATCTGCGCCTGGGGTATGATGGCCAGAATGGCTATCCGTATACAGCCATCGGCGCTGAACTGGTGAAACGCGGTGCCTTGTCGAAAGAACAGGTCAGTTTGCAAACCATTCGCCAATGGATGGAAACCCATCCCGCCGAAGCGCCAGCTTTGATGCAGCAAAATAAATCTTATGTGTTCTTCCGTGTGCTGGAGCAAGACCAGCCGCAGGGCGCATCGGGTGTCGGTCTGACGCCATTGCGTTCCCTGGCCGTTGATCCGCGCTTTATTCCGTATGGCGCGCCGGTCTGGTTGGATGTCCCGCATCCGACGCAACCGGGTAAAAATCTGCAACAACTCTTTATCGCGCAGGATACGGGCGGTGCTATTCGCGGCCCGGTGCGCGGTGATGTGTTCTGGGGCCACGGTCCGGAGGCTGAAAAAGCTGCGGGCGCAATGAAAGCGCGCGGCCAGGCCTGGCTGTTGCTGCCGAAAAACACAAACTCCGTCACTTCCATGACGGTACCAACCACGCCGTAAGATACCACCCGGTATTTTGCTTTTTTTCTTTTTGAATGTTGATGAACCATGTCTGTAAATAGCCAACCGCCGAGCCCTGAAGAAAACCGCCGCCTGATGATTGCCTTTGTGCTGTCGATGGTGGTGCTGGCCCTTTATTTCGTTTTCTACCAGCAACCGAAAATGGAAGCCCAACGTGCGCAGCAACACATTGCCGCACAGCAAGTGCCTGATCCTGAGATTGTCACTGGTGCTGCAAAAGAAGATATGCAGTCGGTGGACGAGGCTTTGTCCAATCGTCCATCCATCACCATCGCGACAAAACGTGTGCATGGTTCCATCGCGCTGAAAGGCCTGCGTCTGGATGATCTGCAACTGAATAATTTCCGTGAATTTATCGACAGCACCAACCCGGTCCGTTTGCTGGCGCCATCAGGCACACGCGAAGCCTATTTCATCGAGCAAGGTGTGATGGGTGGCAAGGATGTGGTTGTCCCAGGGAATGACACGGTCTGGACGATCACCGGGGCGCAAAGCACATTGAGCGTCAATAAGCCGGTCACCGTACAATGGAATAATGGCCAGGGCCTGATCTTCCGTCGTACGTTCAATATCGATGCGAATTACCTGATCACGGTTGAACAGGATATTGTCAATAACAGTGCCAGCGATGTGACACTCTACCCGTATGCATTGATCTCCCAAAGCCATCATGTCGCTCGCAAAGGCGAGCGTGTGGCGTTTGAAGACAAGCCATCCGCCGTGATGCACACAGGTGGCGTCGCTTATCTGAATGAAGAGCTGGTCGAAGAAAGCTATGGCGATCTGAAAGACGAAGAGGCGCCATTCACTTACAGCAATGTCAAAGGCTGGCTTGGTCTGACGACGAAATACTGGCTGGTTGCTTTGCTGCCGGACCAGGCGACCGGTTTCGATGCGCGTCTGACCCATCAGGCGGGTACATCGAAAGAGCATGATATTTTCCAGGCCGATTTGCGTGGTCAGGCTGTGGTCGTCAAAGCGGGTGCGCAAGGCACGATCACACAATCATTCTTTGCCGGTGCGAAGCAACTCAATCTGTTGAACGCCTATGAGAAAGATCTGGGCATTCCGCATTTCGATCTGGCCATCGATTTTGGCTGGCTCTATTTCCTGACCAAGCCGCTCTATCGTTTGCTGCACTGGCTGGGTGAATTCTTTGCCGATAAAAACTATGCGATGAGCTTTGCGCTGGCGCTGTTGACCATGACGGTGATTGTCCGTCTGGCAACTTTCCCCTTGGCGAACAAAGCGTTCCGCTCGATGGCAAAGATGAAACAGGTCGGTCCGCAAATGCAATTGCTGAAAGAACAGCATGGTGCGGACAAGGAACGTTTCCAGAAAGAAATCATCGCCTTGTACAAACGCGAAAAGGTCAACCCGGCCAGCGGTTGCATTCCGATGATCATCCAGATTCCGATCTTCTTTGCCTTGTATAAAGTTCTCTATGTCTCTATCGATATGCGTCATCAGCCATTCTGGGGCTGGATTCAGGATATGGCGGCACCGGACCCGACATCCGTCTTCAATCTGTTCGGTCTGGTTCCGTGGAACCCGCCGCAATTCCTGATGCTGGGTGCCTGGCCGTTGCTGTATGGCGTAACGCTGTGGCTGCAACAAAAAATGCAACCGACACCGGAAGACCCGATCCAGAAACAGGTCATGGCGACATTCCCGTTCCTGTTCATGTTCCTGTTCGCGCAATTCCCGGCCGGTCTTGTGATTTATTACGTATGGTCCAACTTGCTGGGTATCGTCCAGCAATACATCATCAAGCGTCAGGTCGATGAGAGCGGCCTGATCGTGATGAAGGTGGACAAGCCGAAAAAAGCACGCGGCAAGAAAGCCAAAGACATGCCAACCATCGTGGTGTCCGACAATGACGCGTAAGAAAAATCCTCCCGCCCCGCCGATGGGTGAAGAAGGCCGTCACCTGCGCCAGATTTTTTCGGCGCAGTGTGATTTCATCTGGGGCACCGGCAAGGCCGGTGACTGGCCGAAACAGGATTTGCCGGAGATTGCATTTGTCGGCCGTTCCAATGTCGGCAAATCATCTTTGCTGAATGCACTGACGAACCGCAAGGAATTGGCACGCGTATCCCGCACACCGGGCCGCACGCAGCAGATCAATTTCTTCAATCTGGGACGTTTCTTTTGCCTGGTCGATATGCCGGGCTATGGCTATGCGAAAGTCGGCCAGCAGCTGGAAGATAAATGGCGTGTCCTGGCGGATGAATATTTCAAACAGCGCAGCACGTTGAAACGCGTCTATGTGCTGGTCGATAGCCGTCACGGTTTACAGGATCACGACAAGATGTTGCTGCAATGGTTCGACCGCCTGGTCATCCCATACCGCATCATCATGACCAAGGAAGACAAGCTTCAGAAAGAAGAAAAAGAATCCGCGGTCGAGCAGATGCGCCTAGCACTGATGAAGCACCCATCCGCCCTGGCCGAGCCATTCCTCGTCAGTTCCGAGAAAAAGGTGGCGATTGACCTGTTGCAGAAAGATATTGCTGAATTGATTGGCTGATCAGTCTTTTTCCGGATGGGCCAGTAATTCCATCTCGGATTCCAATGTTGCCAATGCAGATGGTCTGTTGCGTTTCAGATAAGCGTAGACAAACAGGCCGATAATAAACCAGACCAGCATCACATAAGGTGCATAGACCATCGGGTATGCCTGATTGTAATAGACCGCTCCACCAATGGGTAAGAGTACCAGCAGGCCTGTAATTAATGGAATAATCCCATGATGCAGGAGATGGAAATCATGCGATTCCTTGTAACGATAAGCAATAAACACAGCGATGCAGGTGATGAGATGAATGACCAGCAAAGGAAGGGTCAGCATGATAGCGGCCAGACCGAACCAATCGACCGGATTTCCATTGCGGCTGACAAGAGCAAAAACAGCTGTTGCAATCAATGTGACCACAAAGGCGAGGATAATTGCATTTGTCGGGGCTTTTGTGCGGTTTGATATGCGTCCCAATGCATAAGGTAAAATACCGGCCCGGCCCAGCGCAAAGAAGACACGGGAACAACCATTCTGGCTGGCCAGTGTACAGGCAATAACGCTGTTGACGGCGGCAAAGAAAATCAGCCATGGGCCGATTGTGCCAAAGGCTTTCAATGCTAAAGAAGAACCGTAAGGATTTGCAGCGGTGCTGAAATCTTTAGCGAATTCTGCTGAATTCTCTCCCAGGCCAAAACCGACAATCGTTGCGTAGCCTATAAAGATATAGAAGACACCGGCGATTAAGACGGACCAGATGAGTGCTTTGAATGTGGAGTTTTGCGTATCACTGGTTTCCTCGGTCAGCGGAAGCCCGCTTTCGTAACCCATAAAACAGAGGAAACCAAAGACAAATGCAAAAATTAACCCACCTGTGCCATCGGCACTGGATGATGGCAGGAAGAATTCCGGGTGAAACGGTTCATTTGATTGCCAGATCAGGGAGATGCCCAGGGCAAGCAGGATAATGAACTCAACCAGACCAAGCAGGCCCGTTATTTTGATTGAACTCTTAATGTCTGTAAAAGACAGGAGTGTAACGATAATACTGCCGATGAGAACAACGGACCACCATGGCAGATCGACATGCAGATATGTTGCAATAAATGGTTGGAAAATCAGGACGGAGAAACCGAAGATAGTCACAAAGAGATTGAGCGGTTCATAGATCAGATAAAGCCAGCTGGTCGTAAAACCGATACGTGAGCCAAGAGCCTGGCTATGGATTTGAAAATAACCACTCGCACCGTAATATTTGCGGGTCAGAAGACCCAAACAGTAAGCCAGTAACACAGCCAGCAACATACCAAAAACACAGGCGAGGGGCAGGGCAAAGCCACTGCGTGAACTCATGAACTGCATCGCCAGGATAACCGCCGCCGCCGGTGCCATATGGGCCATCGATTGGAAAAATTGCCCGACCCAGCCGAAACTATCGGCGCGGAGGCGTTGGGTTTCGTTTAGCGGCTTTATGGCGGACATGTTTTTCCCTGCTTTTTAAATGATCCTCTTATCCGTTTTATAGCAAAGGGGCAGGTGCCTACAAAGCGATAAATGGTTAAAATATAAAGATTATGAAGTGTTTTAAATCCATAAGAAGAAGCTGGAAATATGACCTCAGAACCGCTAGGATGACCTCATGATTTCCATTTTGTTCTCATCTGTTCTCATTGTGGTGGCTGCCCTGGTTGCGGCTGCTTTGACTTATCTGTGGATGTCCGGCAAACAGCGTGTGCTTGAAACGCAGCTGGCGGCGCAGCGTCAAAGCCATGATGAAAAAATCCAGCTGCTGGATCAGGCGAAAGGCCAGTTGGCGGATCGCTTTGCATCCCTCTCGGCCGATGCGCTGACACAGAATAACGAACGTTTCCTGACACTGGCGCGCGAGAATTTGCAGCAGTACCAGCAAAAGGCTGAGGGCGATTTGCTGAACCGTCAGAATGAAATTAATCACGTCGTCAAACCTGTGGCGGAGACGCTGCACAAGATGGAACTGAAAATTGCCGATCTGGAGCAACAGCGCCAGCATTCTTATGGCGAGTTGAAATCATTGGTCGGCACAATGGCCAGCGACCAGCAGCGCTTGCAGGCGGAAACGGCCTCTCTGGTCCAGGCGTTGCGCGCACCGACAATGCGCGGCCAATGGGGAGAGATGCAGCTCAAGACCGTGCTGGATATGGCCGGTTTGCGCGAAGGCGTGCATTACGATCATAACAAGCAAGGACAAGAGGGCCGCCAGCGTCCTGATATTGTGGTGAAATTGCCGCCTGACCGTGTCCTGCTGATCGACGCCAAAGTGCCGATGCAGAATTACCTGAACGCGATGCAAAATGATGTGAATGATGCAGAGCGTCGCCTGTTGCATGCCAAACATACACAGGATTTTAAAGCGCATATCGATGTCCTGGCCAAGAAAGATTACACGGCATCGTTCCAGTCTTTTGACTGGGTGATCCTGTTCGTGCCATTGGACAGTCTGATGCAGGTTGCCATGGATTACGAACCGGCTCTGGTGGAATATGCCTGGGGCAAGCGCGTGGTAATCGCCACGCCGACGAGTTTACTGGGTGTCATGCGCACAGTGGCTTATGCCCATGAGCAATTCAAAGTGAATGAGAATGCCAAGGATATCGCCAAGCTGGGTGAGACATTATACAAGCGCGTCAGCACATTCATGAGCCACCTCAATAAAATGGGGGATGCATTGAATGGTGCGCTGAATAAATATAACGAGACTGTCGGTTCGCTGGAGCGCAACGTCCTGCCAACCCTGCGCCAGATGCGCGATAAGGGTATTGCAGCCAATGACAGCGAATTGCATGTCAAATTGATAGAAGAACGCAGCCGTGTGCTCACGGCACCTGAAGCGGCCGAACAAGGATAATCACAATGGCACTTCTTCCACTCCACCTGGTCCCTGATCCGGTCCTGCGTCAGATCGCCAGACCGGTCGACAAAATCACCCCATCCGTCCTGCAATTGCTGGATGATATGCTGGAAACCATGTATGCCGAAGAAGGTATTGGCCTGGCTGCGCCACAGGTCGGCGTGACGCAGCGCTTGATCGTGATGGATGTCTCGCCACGCGACGCCGAACAGCTGACACCTTATAAAATGATCAATCCCGAGATTATCGCATCCAGCGAAGAAATGTCATCCTATGAGGAAGGTTGCCTGTCCATTCCGCAAATGAGCGGTGAGGTGGTGCGTCCGGCGCGTGTGACAGTGCGTTACACCGATGTGAACGGCCTGCCACAGGAAGTGGCGGCCAGCGGCATTCTGGCGACCTGTATCCAGCATGAGATCGACCATCTGAATGGTAAGCTCTTTATTGATCATCTCTCGCCATTGAAACGTAATATGCTGATGCGTCGTTATAATAAACGACAGCATGAGGCATAAGATTATGCGCGTCGTTTTTATGGGGTCACCGGAATTTGCTGTCTCTGCCTTGCATGCGTTGCACGCGGCGGGTCATGAGATTGTCTGTGTTTATTCCCAGCCACCCCGTCCGCAGGGCCGTGGCCAGAAACTGACGAAGACAGCGGTGCATCAGGCTGCTGAAGCCTTGGGTCTGCAAGTCCGTACACCGAAAAGCCTGAAACCTGCTGAGGAAGTCGAAGCGTTTGAAGCGTTACAGGCGGATGTTGCCGTGGTTGCGGCCTATGGCCTGATCCTGCGCAAAAATGTACTGGATGCACCAAAATTTGGTTGCATCAATATCCATGGTTCGATCCTGCCGCGCTGGCGCGGGGCGGCTCCCGTGCAACGCGCAATCCAAAGCGGCGATGCGGAGACCGGCGTAACGATCATGCAGATGGATGAAGGTCTTGATACGGGCCCCATGCTGTTGCTGGAAAAATTCCCGATTGAAGCAACCGATAACAGTGCCATATTGATGGATAAAATGGCGCAGGTCGGTGGCCGTATGATTGTTGAAGCGTTGAAGTTGCTGGAACTGGGACGGTTGGTCCCACAAGTGCAACCCGCCGAAGGCGTGGAATACGCCCATAAAATGTCCAAAGAAGAAAGCCGCATCGACTGGACGAAACCGGCAAGCTTTATTGAGCGCACTTTGCGTGCCTTTACGCCATGGCCGGGCCTGAACACGATGATTAAGGGTGAGACATTGCGTGTGATTGCGGTGGAATTGGTGGATGACAATAAAAATAAAGCGCCAGGCGCGGTGATCGATACACCTTTGACGATTGCCTGTGGCGAAGGCGCGTTACGTATCACCAAAATCCAGCGTGCCGGCAAGGCACCGCAAGAAACAGGTGAATTCCTGCGCGGTTTCCCGATTGAAACCGGCACGATCTGTGATGCGGCATGACCCAGCGCTGGAAGATCACGGTTGAATATGACGGGCGCGCTTTTTCCGGCTGGCAAAAACAGCCGCACCATGTCAGCGTCCAGGGTGCCATCGAAACAGCCTTATTGTCCCTGACCGGACAGAAGATTGGCATTACAGTTGCCGGTCGCACCGATGCAGGCGTGCATGGGCGCGGCCAGGTTGCGCATTTCGATATGGACAAAGTCATGACACCGGAACGTCTGCGTCTGGCGATCAATGCGCTGGTGCGGCCGCACCCGATCGTCGCGGTGAAGGTGGAACAGGTCGCGCCGGATTTCCATGCGCGTTTCCAGGCCGACGCACGCACCTATCAATACCGCATCATCAACCGCCGCACGCCATTGACGTTCGATAAAGGTCTGGCGTGGCAGGTGCATCATCCGCTTGATGTGGAGGCAATGCAAAAAGCGTCGCGTTGCTTGCTGGGCAAGCATGATTTCACGTCGTTCCGCGCCATGGGTTGCCAGGCGAAACACCCGATCCGCTCGATCAACAGTTTTGATTTCGAACAGCGTGGCGATGAGATATTGATCACCATCAATGCGAAATCTTTTCTGTACCATCAGGTGCGCAATATGGTCGGGACCCTGGTCAAGATCGGTATCGGGGACTGGTCCTGGGAAAAGATGCAGGAGATTTTAGAGGCGAAAGACCGCACGATTGCCGGTATCACCGCCCCGGCGGACGGACTTTATTTTATGAGCGTGACTTATCCGAATGGATAATCGCATCCAAACGCTCATCCGGTAATCGCATAAAGCTGCTGCTATACGTCCAGACCAGAACGCCATGGACGTTCTGCTGCGGATAAAGCGCCTGGATCAAGGCGCGATAGGATGCCATCTGGAACAGATAGGAATCCGGCACGGTTTCCAATGTCGCGGCAGGCGGGCGGTTGGTCTTGTAATCAATGATCCACCAGGCATCGTCATGGAACACCAGACGGTCGATCACGCCAACAACGGCGAATTCCTTGTTATTATAAAACACGCTGCCCGTGACAGAAACTTCGTTATGGCCTGATGCTGTGAAGATAAATTGCATCTGCGGGTCGGTGACCAGCCTGGCAATTTCTTTATAGAGATTTTTTTGATCTGCCTCTGGTAAACTGAATTCCGGATAGGCCAGCATCGCTTTCAGTGCCACAAGTTGCTCATCCGCCGGATAATCGACCAGATATTGCAGGATTTTATGGACGATTACGCCACGCGCGAACCGTGCGTGATGATCTTGTTGCAACGGGCTGATTGTTGCCAGATCGTTGAATGGTGAGTGCGATGGTTTCAGCGGATGCGGATTATCGTTTGGAATAACCGGCGGTTTCTGCCACAGCCACGGCAATTGTTTCAGATCGACCGGTTGCAGGGATGTTGTTTTCTTGTCATCCGGCTTGCTCTTATCCTGGCCGGTAAAGCTGAAGCGCCATGCGCTGTCCTCCGCGTCCGGTGTCAGAGGTTGTCCGTGCGTGGATAAATAGGGCCATAAAACAGCGTGCCAGTCGGCAATGTCTTTTTGCGTTTCGCGGTCTTTCTTCCAGCCTGTCAGGTAAAGCTCATCTTCCGCCCGCGTCATGGCGACATAGAGCAGACGGTAATATTCATCCAGCGTCGCTTTTTCCTGTTGTCCCAGATCGGACAATAAGGATGTCGGCAATTGTTCCTTGCTGTTGATCCAAAGCGGCGTATCTTGTGTCCAGAGCAGATCGCGCTGCGGTTTGAACAAGGATGGCTTGGCACTGGCATCCGCCAGGAAAACAATCGGTGCCTGCAGGCCTTTGGCACCATGGACGGTCATGATGCGCACATGGTTATGTTGCTGGTTGGCAGTATCGCGCTTGATCTCGGCATCATTGCGGCTCAGCCATTGCAGGAAAAGCTGCACATCCGGCATCTCATCCTGTTCAAACTGCAACGCGGCATTCAACAATTCATCCAGCGCATCCTCGGCATCGAAACCGAGACGTTCGATCAGCGCATGACGGCCACTGCGCGCATCGGCCGGGCAGGGACGATTTACCATCAGTGAAAGGAGATGATATGGCCCTGCACCCTGACGATAGGTCTGCAGAAGACCATCGATATAGGCGATAATCATCTGGTAATGCCCGCTATCCTGTAAACGCTGCCACAGCGAATGCGATCCGCGGTCATGAGCCAGATCGAAGAGTTGTTTCTCCGTGATATTGAAGAAAGGCGATTTCAGCAAAGACGCCATCGTCAGATCATCTTGCGGCAATAAAATAATCTGCAACATCGCAATCAGATCCATTACGATCAATTGTTCTGTCAGAACCAGGCGATCAACACCGGAAACTGGAATCTGGCGGTCTTTCAGCGCTTTGATCAGCGGATTGAGCAATGGGCGGCGGTTTTGCAGCAGGATCATGATATCGCCGGGCTGGACCGGGCGTCCCATACGCGGCAGTTGGCGTCCGGCTTTCAGCCAGTCTTTGATCGTATCAGCGAGCGTCTGACATAAATGTTCTGTGGCCTTGCGTTCCTGCACGATCGTGGTCGGGATATAATCTTCATCCGCCGTCTCGGCATCATTGGCAAAAAGCGGCCAGATTTCGACATGGCCACTGCGCGCATGATGATAGGCGCTGTGTTTGACCTTGTCTTCCTGTGTGATTGCCCCTTTGAGTTGCGGATTGTCAAACACGCCATCAACCACATCCAGAATGGCCGGGGAAGAACGGAAATTGGTAATCAGCTGAATATCATGCCACGGCAATTGGGCCGCAGCGAAAATCTGATGCAGTTCCCTGCGCGTCGTTTGATAGGATGCAATATCGGCATCCTGGAAACTATAAATCGATTGTTTTTCATCACCGACGATAAAGACGCTGCGTTCCTGCGCGTCATGGATGCTGTTACCCGCTGCCATCTCGGTGGCCAGTGCGCGAATGATGGACCATTGTGCGGGGCTGGTATCCTGTGCCTCATCGACCAGCAAATGACGAATGCCGCCATCCAGCTTATACATCACCCATGGCGCATTATCGGCCTTAGTCAATAATCCAGCGGTGAGCCGGATCTGGTCGTTATAATCCAGCAATGCATGTAATTGTTTCAGATCGCGATAAGCATACGCGAAATGACTGGCGACGCGGAGGATATCCTGGTTGCGCTCGGCAATATCCAGCAATTGCGCGGTCTGGATATGATCGGCAATGCGGTTGAATTCATTTTGCAGGGCATTTGCGCTGCTATCCGATAATTTTTTCACCAGACCGGCCATATTGTGATTAATCGTCCCTTTTTGCGTCAGCAGTGAATCAAAATAAGCCTCGATGCCTTTTTGTTGTGATGCTGTTTGCAGGAAAGTTTGAATGGCCTGCTGCAATTTCGGTGCGGTTGTTCCACTGACGTCCGATAAATCACCGGCGACCAGATATAGTTCCTGTTCCTGGGTTTGTTGATAGAAAGATTGCAAATGTGTCTTGCTGTTCAGGTCAGGGGCAACGCCTAGTATCCGGCGTAAAACAACGCTGAAATCCACCGTTCGATCATCCAGCCATTTATCCTGCTGGTGCTGCAGATTCTTCAGCAATCCCAGTATCTGCGTATGATCGTTCAGGTTGAACAGATTTTCACAGGCCTGCCGCAGAGGCGCATCCGTATTGCTGGCGCTCAACACATGCTGGAAGGCTTGTTGTTGTAATTGGGCGGCCTGCTGATCGCTGGCAATAGCAAAGCCCGGTAACAGACCGGCTTCCAAGGGAAAACGCGCCAATACGGATTGGCAAAAACTATGGATCGTCTGGATGGAAAGCTGACGTTCGCTGTTCAGCAAACGGCTGAACAGGTGGCGTGATTTGTTCAACATAACGGCATCGGGTGCAACACCATTAATATCGGTCAGATCTTTGACCAGGTCGGTATCGGTATAAGTAACCCATGAGGCCAGGCGGTGGCGGATACGCTCGGCGATTTCAGCCGCGGCGGCCTTGGTAAAAGTAATGCACAAAATACCGTGCGATGGCACGTCAGCGAGCAACAGGCGCAACAGACGGTCAACCAGAACACGCGTCTTGCCGGTTCCGGCATTGGCGGACACCCAGACGGATTGTTGCGGGTTGGCGGCATCGCGTTGATATTGGCGGGTCAGGTCGGTCATGTACCATCCCCGTCTTCGCTCGACGACCATTCCTGCACACGCTCCAGATGATCGTAATCATTGTAACGATTCACGTGCTTCGGGTGTGGGCGCGTGATATAAGGCGTCGCCGCATTGTCGAATGTTTCGATCATCTTGCTGTAAAGCACATGATTGCGTTCGAGAATCGTGTCGATATCATCCGTTTTATCGTATATCTTGACCGGCTCTTCCGCTTTGCCTTTTATTTCCAGGAACTGCAGTTTTTCCAATTGTCCACCGGCAGGTATTTCGGCGAAGCCATGTTGTTCGACAATGAGGCCGAGGAATGGCAATTGCGGCGCATAGCCGCCTTTCACCTGTGACCAGCTTGGCACGGTACCGGTTTTATAATCGGACACAGTCACCTGGTTGCCATGATGCGTAACGCGGTCGGCGCGGCCATTGACGGTAAAATCCTGGCCTTCGAATTTATAATAACCGGTGATCTCGGTATGGATGATGTCATCAGTCGACTGTCCGGAAAACCATGTGCCGATATTGCGCAAACGTTGCAGCCATTGCATGGAAATAGCAGCCGGTAAAGCCAGGCTGTCGATAATCTCATGGCTGCGCTGATGCCAGCGTTCCAGCGGGAAGGGTTTTTGCGGACTGAGTTCTTCCAGTAATTGATGGACGACATTACCCCAGTCCCGCGCCGCCGCTTCATTCTCTGGCGGATCGAGCGGTTTAAGACGTAGAATCTTTTTCGCGTAAAGCGCATAGGGGTCCTGTCGCCACAGCGCCATATCGGAAACTGACAGGCCGCGCGGGCGGGCAGATAAAGGCGGGGCGAAACGCGGACGGTCGCCATTGCGGATCTGTTGCGGCTGGTCCATGACACTGGCAACGGATGGCCAGAATGGATTATCGGTC
>DASWYT010000187.1:0-9959 GCA_036404835.1 Alphaproteobacteria bacterium
GAAACTGGGTACAGTGACTGTTGACGTTGAAAAAGCCGTCAAAGACGCCAAATCCGGTTCCATCGAGTTCCGCGCTGAAAAGAACGGTATCGTTCATGTCGGCGTTGGCAAGGCAAGCTTCTCTGAAGACAAATTGCTGGGTAACATCAAGGCTCTGCTCGATGCATTGCAGCGCGCCAAGCCAGCGACCAGCAAAGGCAACTACATGCAGAAAATCGCACTGAGCTCCACGATGGGCCCGGGCGTTAAAGTCGATATCAACGACGCCACTGCAGCGTAATCTTTTTTTCTATAAATTGAAAAACCCTCCCGGGTTCCGGGAGGGTTTTTTCTTGACCACTAACATTTAACAAAAACACATAAACCTTGGGGGTGACCGAGAATTGAACAAGTTGAAGATGTACCGTTTCGAAACAACCGCTGACAGACTCAAAAAACTTATGCAGGCCGCCGGTAATGGGAAAACTGCAAATCTGAGCAAAGAATTACATCTGTCTCATCCGGATCATTTAATTGATCTGATCAAACAAAATCCGACCACCGCGCAAAATATTCGCTATATATCCCACACATTGATGAAATGCGTTGATGGCGCCCGTGCCATGCCAAAAGGCAATCCGCTGAAATATATCAAACGTGAATTTAATACCCCGGCTTTGAAAAAGCTGCTGGACAACAACACGCTCGACATCGTCAAAGCCGTAATGCCGCCGAAGAAAATAATGACCCTGCCTGTCTCGGACATAACCACGCTGAAACCGCGCCTCGGCAACAGCGAAACACCGGTCATCCCATTATACCACATGGCCGATGTCCGTCCTCTCTATATCCATTTCCGTGCAAAACCCTGATGGAAAAACCCTCCACCCGGAGGGTTTTTTTAATCTTCAACTGCTATAATATTTCCATCATGACAAAAGACACTTCCCACCCGGCTGCCAAAGGGCAGATTTCGACCCTGATCGGCATGGGAGTGAATATCGTGCTGGTGATCGTCAAAGGCGTTGCTGGCGTGCTGGGAAATTCCTATGCGCTGATTGCCGATGCGGTTGAATCGGCCACCGACCTGTTCACGTCGCTGTTCGTCTGGCTGGGGCTGCGCGCCGCCGCGCGGGAACCGGATGACGATCATCCTTATGGCCATGGCAAGGCCGAACCGCTGGCCGCGATCATCGTTTCGATGGCGTTATGGGGCGCGGCGATTTTAATTTCGCTTCAAAGCATCGACCATATCCGCCGCCCGCATAAAGTGCCGGAACCTTTTACCCTGGTCGTCTTGTTTGTTGTCGTGGTGATCAAAGAATTCTTGTATCACAAGGTTCACGCCGTCGGCCATGATGTGCAAAGCAGTGCCGTCAAAGCGGATGCCTGGCATCACCGCAGCGATGCCATCACCTCCTTCACCGCGTTCATCGGCATCGCCATCGCCATTATCGGTGGTCCGGGCTATGAAAGCGCCGATGACTGGGCGGCGCTGATTGCGTCCGGGATTATCGTCTATAATGCCTGGCTGATTTTCCGCCCGGCTTTCGGCGAAATCATGGATGAAAAACCGGAAGTGACTTGGTTCCGTGACATCAATAAAATCTCCAAAAAAGTACCCGGCGTGATCGACACGGAAAAATGCCATGTCCGCAAGATGGGATTTGATTTCTTTATTGACCTGCACGTCACTGTCGATGGTGATATCACCGTGCGCGAAGGCCACGACATCGCCCACGCCGTCAAAGCTGCCATCCAAGCCAAACACCCACAAATCCGTGACGTGCTGATCCACATCGAGCCGGATGGGTTGAGCGTTTAACAGTTTTGCTTTAAAAACAACATATGGACACAAAACCAGCTATCAGCTTTGTCGCAACGTTTTACAATAAGGCTGCTTTTGCACCGGCTGTTCTCAATGCCATCATCAACCAACGCCACCTTGGCGATGTAGAATATATTTTGGTTGATGATGGATCAACTGATCAGACATTACAGATTTTGCAAGACTTTGCCGCAAAAACCCCACATACTGTCTTAATTCATCAAAAGAACCAGGGGCCTGCCGTTGCTTTGAATAATGGCGTCAAAGCAGCACGCTATCCACTGATTAAACCAGTAGAAGGGGACGACATCCTTCATCCGGATTTAACCTATCGCTTGTGGCAAGCCCTGGAGAAATATCAGGCTGTTGCAACCTATGTGAAGCCGGAAACATTGTGGTATAATCTTTCTAATAATCCAATCTATCCTCAAAAACCTTTACCCAAAAATCCACCGGCACATGCACTGCATTTGAATGACCATTTCAAGATGGGAATAGGAAATGGCAGTATGTTGCTTTGCCGCCGCGATACGTTTCTAGCCATCGGTGGAGCAGATGAACGTGTATTTGTTCAAGATAACACAATTAATATGCGCCTCGCTTTGTCTGGGCCAACATTTCAGATCTTCATTGATGGTGCGGTTGGCTTTCCGGCATTACAAAGAGACCGCATATCTTCCTCTGATGGACAGATTATTCATGATGATCTGAAAGCTCTGCTTTTTATTTTACAGGATCATCCAACAGCGATCCCGAAAACACTTAAACAAAAATCAATTCGCCGAAAGATCAAACAAGCTGCATATTGGCTTAAATCATTAAATGATACAGCATCCAAAATAAATTCCTACAAACTTTGTCTATTTGTGATCCTCAGCCATCTTATCTCTTTGAGTGAAAGACATCTCATTTATACTTTAAACATACTCAAACACCGTATCCCCAATCTTCGCTAATCAAACTTTTATTGGAACAAATGCCATGTCTCAAAAAAACCGCGTTCTTATTCTGACCACAGCTGTTGGCTACGATCCTATTCATACCTATGTTTTTCGTGATTCTCTGATGAAAACCGGCTTTAACGGTAAGTTGGCGATTCTGATGGACCATTACGCGCAAACAGCCCACAAAGATGTTCTAACGCCTGATATTGATATTATTTCCTATACAGCGCCGGCCCGAACATTTAAAAAAAGAATCGGACGCGATCCGCTTAAAAAAATCAAATACTATTCTTACAAATTTCTAAATTTGATACTTTTACCTCTTTTATATCTGGCACCAAACCAGGCGTATCGTTTAAGTGTCTACTTTAACTTTATCATGCTGAACCGGAATATTTTCTATTACCAATACCTCCTGGAACATCAAAATTCTTACGATTGGGTGATGCTAGTTGATGTCAGAGATGCGTTATTTCAGAAAAACCCTGTTACATCTTTACCGTCTGAACATGGTGCCATATCGGAAGTCTTTGTTTCAGGTGTAGAAACAAAGGCAACAACCCTTGGCGGCAATGTTCATAATGCCTTTTGGGTCGAACGTACCTACAACAAAAAAATACTTAAGGAATTTGGCAACAGGCGTGTGATTTGTGCGAGAACCATGTATGGCACGACGCAAACCATGATCAGCTATTTAAAAAACATGTGCAATGAGTGTGTAAAAGTCACATCAAAACTGAGCGGCCGCCGTATCGGTTCTGACCAAGCTATTCACAATATTCTTTTGTACCAAAACAAAATTCCACACACGGTACTGACAGAGAACTTCCAAAGCCCACTGGCCAATCTGCACGATGAATCAG
The DNA here is from genome assembly GCA_036404835.1 of Alphaproteobacteria bacterium. Lineage (GTDB taxonomy): Bacteria > Pseudomonadota > Alphaproteobacteria > Micavibrionales > SZUA-601 > DASWYT01. The sequence goes on from DASWYT010000187.1 coordinate 3,615, forward strand.
AAACAGAAATTATGTCTTTGGTCGAAAACGGCGTACTCAAGCGGCAGGATAACAATGAACCCGTTATGCTTGTTCATCAATATGATCGTTTTCCTCAACTTGAGAAAGATCTTGTTGCACGTATAAAGTAGATAAAAACCTCTATATCGACTGATGATGCAAAGCAATATTCTTTTATATGGCTCTTTGGCAATATAGGTTCATGAACCTGGATTTCAAAGACAGCGAAAAAGTCTGCTTTCCTTGTAGAACGAGCGTATCAACCCTTATTATTCTCACGCACGATGCGTGCCTTATCGCGGTTCCAGTCGCGTTCCTTGATCGTGTCGCGTTTTTCCACCTGGCGCTTGCCTTTGGCCAGGCCGATTTCGATTTTGATCCGGCCGCGGGCGTTGAAATACATTTTCATCGGCACCAGGGTCATGCCTTCGCGGGCCAGTCCATCGCGGATTTTCTTGATCTGCTTCTTGTTCAACAGCAAAATGCGCGGACGGCGCGGTTCATGCTGGAGATGTTTGCCGGCCTGCATATATTCGTCGATATGAGACCCCAGCAAAACGACATTGCCATCTTCAAACGTGGCATAGGCCTGGTGAATCTGGCCGTTCCCCAGGCGCAGTGATTTCACTTCCGTGCCGGTTAAAATCATCCCAGCCTCAAAGGTTTCGATAATTTGGTAATCGAAACGCGCGCGCCGGTTCAGGGCGATATCCGAGTTGTTTTCCTTGACGTTAGTCATTACTGTCAAAACTCATTAAACCACTAGTCTTTTTCATCTTCTCACCATGAAGTACCCTATGCATTTACGCAAGATCGTTCCGCTCTTTTTTCTGTTTTGCTGCATCGGTTTTTCACCTGCGGCACAGGCGCAATCGGCGCAGGCCACCGTCCAGCAATGGCTGCATTTGCGAGACTCACGCGAATATTACGATTTCCTCACCTATGCCCGTTTCCTAAATAATCACCCCGGCTGGCCACAGGAAAATGCTGTGCGCCTGAATGCCGAAGGCGCTTTGCTGCGCGACGGTGCCGATAGCGGCACGGTGGCCGACTGGTTCACGCGCCACGCGCCGGTCACGGATGAAGGTCGCCTGCGTTATGTATTGGCACTGCAACAGACCGGCAACAGCCTGGCGGCCCAGCAGACCGCCCGCGAATATTGGCATCAGGGCTATTTCGATACGGGTCGTCAGGCCCGGCTGCTGATCGCGATGCGTGGCGTACTGGGAACCGAAGACCATAATGCCCGGATGGATACATTATTGTGGAACGGCAACCTCTCCCGTGCCGAGACTTTGCTGCCACAGGTCGGGCCTGAAACCCGTGCCATCGCCAAAGCCCGTATCGCTTTACAACGCTCCAGCAGCAAAGCGGCTTCTTTTGTGTCGGCTGTTCCAAACAACCGACGTTCAACCGATAATGGCCTGATGTTTGATCGTGTACGTCTTGCACGCGTACGTGGCGATGATAATTTTGCCAATCAGCTGCTCAATCAATATAGTGGCACGTACGGCCAACATGATTCCCAATGGTGGCGTGAGCGTCATATCCTGGCACGCCGCGCTTTTGAAAAGGGCAATTACCAGCAAGCCTATCAACTGGCGGCCCGCCATCGCTGCACCAAAGATGCCGATTATGCGGAAGCTGAGTGGTTCGCAGGCTGGCTGGCTTTAACCCGCCTGCACCAGCCCCGCACCGGCTTTGACCATTTCGAACGCATGTACCGACGGGTCGTCACCCCGATGTCCAAGGCGCGTGCCGCTTACTGGACCGGTACTGCGGCCGAAGAACTCAAGCAACCTACCGTTGCCAATGAATGGTTCCGGTCGGCCGCACGTCACCCGCATGTGTTCTATGGATTGATGAGCGCGTACGCCCTGAACACACCGAAAGAATCCGTGAATGCCTTTATGAGCCGTAATCAGCATGTTGGTCCGGGCGCTATCTCCAGCCTGCCCTCCGATATGGTCGAGGCCGCCCGCATCATGACCCGGATGGGCAAGACCAAGGAGCGCGATATGTTCCTGAACACCCTGATCGCCAAAGCAAAAGAAAAAGGCAACCCGCAAGCCGTCATCCCGCTGGCGAAAGAGCTGAACAGTTCCCCGGGTACCTTACTGGCAGGCAAAGCCGCCTATGAGAAAGGTATCCTGGTCCTTGATGCACTCTTCCCGCGCATCAATGTCGCGCCGGTCGATGGGGTTGAACCGGCCCTGACCCTGGCTATCATGCGCCAGGAAAGCCTGTTTGACCGCCATGCGATCAGCTCTGCCCAGGCCCGTGGCCTGATGCAGCTCCTCAATGGGACGGCGGCCCATGTCGCCAAACGTTACGGCGTCCGTTATGCGGGACCGCAATCCCTGTTCGAACCGACCACCAACACACGCCTGGGACAGCTTTATTTAAAAGATTTGCTCAGCCGCTATAACGGTTTCGCACCCTTATCGATCGCGGCGTATAATGCTGGTCCGGGCAATGTCTCTAAATTCCTGGCGATGAATGGTGACCCACGCCGCAAAGGCGCCGACTGGACCGACTGGGTCGAACGCATTCCATTCTATGAGACGCGCAATTACGTCCAGCGCGTATGGGAAGCCTACATTATTTACGGTTATCTGTTGCAACGATAAAAAAAATCCCGGCCTGTGAGCCGGGATTTTTATTTTATCTCAGGGGGATCTTAGAACAGCTTGCCTTCCGGAACCTTGATAATATTGCGGCCGGTTCCCTCTCCATCGCCCGTATCTTTATCTTTCAAACGATCTGTCAGGCCTTCCGTATTCAGGCCGCCACTGCCGGTTGTCAAATTGTTGTTACCCGTGTTCAAACCATTTGTATTGAGGCCGTTTGTGTTGAGGCCGCTGCCGCTGGTCAAGCCGCCGCCACCCGTAGTCAAACCACCGCCGCTGCTGCCACTGGTCAGGCTACCACCGCCACTCGTCTGACCACCGCTGCCTGTGGTCAGGCCGCCACCTGCGCTCAACGGATTGGTGAGGAGCTCTCTTATACCACCCAGGCTAGTCTTTGTGTCGCCGCGTGGGTTTTCACCTTCCGGAACGCTGGCCGAACACAGATCCAGCTCAGAGCAGAGACCGACAGGGTCCTGGCCTTCGATACGTGGGATCTTCGTGATCGGAGCCGGGTAGCGTGTGATATCAGCCAGCATCGGGCAACCCATTGATGGACCCAGTTTGACAATATCCTGAATGAACGGCTTGGTAGTGGCACTTTCCGGGCAATCACTTGTACCTTGCACCACTGTCACGATGCCATCCGAGATCTTGTCATCAATACCCAACGGATCGAGGAAGAAGTTTGCCCAGTTCCCTTGTTTCTGCTTCTTGGCGCATTCCAGGAAGATATGCTTGATCGTATTATAATCCCATGGATCATCCGGCTGTTTCATCAGTTCGCAAGCTTCCTGGGTATTCTCGAACACCTGGTCAGAGACAGGGATCAGACCCAGGCCACTCGCCTGATCGTTCAGGATATTACCGCCCTGCGAACGCGGTGACTTACAGTAAGCCGGAACGTTCGCCAATTCGGAATTCTTGATATAGAAGTCACGATAGCTGCCGGTGCCGCCCGATGTATTGGCAGCCCATAACAGATCCTGTGGACACAGGTTACACCATTCGGTTGCGCAGCAAACCTGACCACCGGCCGGACCTGTCAGATACATGTTCGGTTTCGGACGCAGCTTGCTGTAGACCGGATCGAACATGGCCAGCATTTCAGGGCTGACGGCAACGCACTGGCTGACGGTCTTATAGGCTTCGCAGACTTCAGAACCGATGGCGGCACAATCATTCAGCGCCGGGTTACAGCAGGTGCCGGCGCACAGGCTGGCTTCACCGGCTTTACGCAGTGTCACTTTAGGATCAAGGCCGCAATATTGCGAGCTTGGCTTGCCATTCACCGTGATAGTCTTTGGTGCGCTACCGTCACTGCATGTATCGGCAGCCAGAACGATACCGCTGCCCAGGCAATCGGTCTTATCCGGATCACAGCAGATGTATTCGCTGTCCAGGTTCGTACAATTCTGTTCATTCCAGGCCTGACTTGTGCCAGGTGTACCGCAGATAGCCGGTGCCGGATACATTTCAAAGCCATAGCAGCTTGCGATATATGTATATTTCGACTTGACCGACCAGCTTGTCACAGCATCAGAAGCTGTGGATGGAACAAACGTAATGAGTTCATTGCCGTTCGGATCACTCGACTTCGACCAGTTGGCGATTGTGCGCCATTCCGCACCACCATTGGCCGACGGATTCGGTTTCCAGGCTTTGACCGCTTCATTGCCCGGGTTCAGATAAGTGCCGCTATTCGCCGGCAAACCATCACCCCGGTTATAGAATTCAGAGAAGGCAGCAACCAGTTGCGGGTCAAGCGAAGAACAGCTCGAGCCGGCAATCGTACCGGATGAGACAGTATTGCCCCAACGTGCCTGATCCAGCAAGGCAGACGCACCGTCATCACCCAACAGCTGATCTTCCTTACCGCCAAAGCCGGAGCTGGAATATTCGCCGTTTATCTGGCTGTATTTGAACGAGTTGATGGAGACGGCATCATTGACGATCTGGCCATTTGCCTTGACCGTGGTTTTACCATCCGAACCGATAGAGGCTGTCAGACCGAGGCGGCCGAAGGCGCACTGGTTCAAAGCCGGGAAACCAGGGAACTGACCGCGCGGTACATTAAAGCGCAATGTAATACATTGGCCGACCTGGTTATTGATAAAGTCGGTAAAGGCACGGCAGAAGCCGGTCTCCATATATTTCTGGAATTCACGTTGCGCGGTTTCGGACGCAGCCTGCCAGATCTGATCGGCGGCACATTTTACGGCGCCTTTAAAGCCACCGCTTTTCGCAGCACCTTTACAGAAATTACGCCATTGCTTAATGGCGTATTTCACAACCGAAGGCAACTGAACCCGCATGCTGCCGCTGCCATCCTGCGCCGAACAGGTCAGCTCGAATAATTTGATCGGCTTGTTGAGGAAATCGAGAGCGACACCACGTTGGAAATAAATACTTTCTTCAGCGCTACGGTTCAGGGATTCAGCGACTTTTTCTCTTTCGGCCTTCATGATGGCTTCGCCATAAGCGACAACATCAAGACCTGCTGGAATATTGGTTGCTTTTTTGACGTATGGCTCATCGGAGATCGTTGTGCCTTCCGTATAGCCTGGATAATCGGAATTTCCGGTATTGGTCGTCGCGTTGGATGTACCGGTCGGTTCGTCGGAAATGCCTGTGCCGCCGGGCGCATCAGGACTTGGGATAACCTGGGCCAGGGCAGGCCAGGGCAGGAAAGCCAGGGTCAATAAACAACAACAGATCGCAATAAAACGACTCATACGTGCGCGCCCACACAAAAAACTTAAGTTCTGATTCATATTAGCAAAAATTTTAGATAAAGTCTCTCTAAAAATAAGACCTATAGAATAATTGTTTAAAATCATTCTGTTAACCCTATTTCCATGACAACATTAGCAGATGGCAACTCCCATAGGCTCAACATAAACTCAGCATGCTGCGCATTATTGGCCGGATCGTCACGATATTCATTCAGGGCGGCGGCAAAGCGTTCAGTCGCATCGCGCGGCTCATTCGGCTGCCATGGGCGCTGCATTAATAAGACGCATTCATCTGTATCAGTATGGCCCAACAGGTCGCTCATCCGGCGCATTTCACCGATATAATCCATGAAGCTGCGGCGCAGATTGAGCAAATAGTCCGGGCCCATGCTGGCTTGCAGGGCTTCACCATTGATCAGGTTGATTTTTAATAAGAATGCCTGTTCGCCATAACGATATGTCCGGTCGAGGGCTGACAGGATCAGCTGGGCCATGGCGCGGCGGGTAAAGAGACGCTCATCGACTTTTTGCAATTCCGGGCCGGACTGTAATTTATGGGCGAATTGCAATAAACGCTCGGCATTCTTGGCCAGTTCGTCGATCCGGGCCGGATCGAACGGTTTTGGCAAAATCGAATTGAGGCCGGCGCGCATCACTTCCTGCGGGTCCGGATTGTGTCCCATCAGGACCTGATATTGATAACGTTCACGTTGTTCCCAACGCTGCTGCAGCGTGATTTCGCGCGCGGTCGGCAAAGGTGCCGGGTCAATGAAAATACAGTCGAACGCTTCCTGGGCCAGCAATTCGATGGCCTGGCGGCGGACCGGTTCAATGACGATATGATGGCCACCTTCAGACAATTTTGTCTGGAGAGCCAGGGCCGCCTCGCGGTCACGGTCGATAATGAGAATTTTCATGACATTCTAACCCTAAGGTCAAAAGATTAACCACTCTTTACCTGCCGCAGAAAAAACTGCAATCCG